>JAFEEZ010000215.1 GCA_018240825.1 Pseudomonadota bacterium
AGCGCTCCCGCGTCGCCGCGAATCGAACTTTGGGATAGCGGTCGGCCACGTACCCCACATCCCATGCGGTCTTGGCGAGATAGACCGGGTTGCCGTCGCGGTCCTTCGCCATCGCCGACCGGTTGAGGTCGGCGAAATGCTTGAGGTCGGCCGGGTCGTCGGCCGAGATCCATCGCGCCGTCTCGAAGGGCGCCATCTCCAGCCCCGCGGCGACTTTATACTCCGCCTCCAGCCGGCTGATCAGCACTTCCAATTGCAACTGCCCGACCACGCCGATGATCCAGTTCGACCCGATCTCCGGGTAAAAGACCTGCGTCACGCCCTCTTCCGCCATGTCGTCGAGCGCCTTGCGCAACTGCTTGGTTTTGGTCGGATCCTTGAGCGCGACGCGGCGCAGGATTTCGGGGGCGAAATTGGGCAGGCCGGTGAAGCGCACGTCGGCGCGCTCGGACAACGTGTCGCCGACTCGTAGCGTGCCGTGGTTGGGGATGCCTATGATGTCGCCGGGGAACGCTTCGTCCGCCACTTCGCGATTCTGTGCGAAGAACAGGATCGGCGAATGCACCGCGATCGGCTTGCCGTGGCCCGTCGGGGTCAGCTTCATGCCGCGCTTGAACGTGCCCGAGCACAGCCGCATGAAGGCGATGCGGTCGCGGTGCTGCGGGTCCATATTGGCTTGGACCTTGAAGATGAAACCGGTGACTTGCGGGTTGTCTGGCGCGACCGGCGCGGGCTGGGCGGGTTGCGGGCGTGGGCTCGGGGCGTAGGCTGCGAGCGCGGCGATCAGTTCGGCGACGCCGAAATCCTTGAGCGCGGAACCGAAATAGACCGGCGTCAGGTCGCCATTGCGATACGCCTCGGCGTCGAATGCGGCATAGCCGCCCTGCGCCAGTTCGACCTCATCGGCGACCGCGCCAGGCAAAGTCGGGTCGGGGTCGACCTTGCCCTGAAAGGTGCGGCTGTCACCTTCGGGCCGCGCGATGCTGTTGTCGGTCAGGTTGAGCACGCCCTCGAACTGCCCGCCCATTCCGACCGGCCACGACATCGGGCACACGTCGAGCGCGAGCATGTCGGCGATTTCGTCGAGCAGTTCGAACGGGTCGCGGCCTTCGCGATCGACCTTGTTGACGAAGGTGATGATCGGCACCGAACGCAGCCGGCACACTTCGAACAGCTTGCGCGTCTGCGCCTCGATCCCGCGCGCCGCGTCGATCACCATCACGGCGGAATCTACTGCGGTCAGAGTGCGGTAGGTGTCCTCCGAAAAGTCCTCGTGGCCCGGCGTGTCGAGCAGGTTGAAGGTGATCCCGTCGCGCTCGAACGTCATCACCGACGAAGTGACCGAGATTCCGCGCTGCTGCTCGATCTTCATCCAGTCCGACCGTGCGCGCCGGCTCTGCCCGCGCGCCTTGACCTCGCCGGCCAGATGAATCGCGCCGCCGAAATATAGCAGCTTCTCGGTCAGCGTGGTCTTGCCGGCGTCGGGGTGGGAAATGATCGCGAACGTGCGGCGATCGGAAATCTGGGTCATGGCGGACGCCCTAGCGGGTCAGGGCAGCAACGTCACCCGCATCGAACACCGCCACGCGCTGCCCGGCGCGACGATAAACACGCCGGGCTTGTCGCGGAAATCGCCGGTAAAACCCACCGGATCGGCGTGGCCGTGCCACGGCTCGATGCACACGAACGCCGCGCCGGGCTTGGTCCAGATGCCGAGATAGGGCGTGTCGGGGAAGTCGACGCGGAGGCGGGGGCCGTGGCCGGCGCCGTACGTGACGCCGGAAGAATGAACCGGGTCCCAGATCAGCGCGTCGTCGGCGAACAGATCGTCGGTCAGTTGGAGCGTGCGCCCGTCGAGCGGCGAAGGGCGTTTCGCTGCGAACAGCCCGCCGTCCAGCTCGACGATATCGCCCGGCTCGTCAGCGTCGAAGGTGATAAGATGGCCGCCGCGCGGCCGGCCATAAGGCAGCGGCCACGCAAAGGCCGGGTGAAAACCCAGGCTGGCGGACATCGGCATCGCGCCGCAGTTCGTCACGGTCGCGTCGATCGCCAATGTCGCCCCGCGCACCGCAAACGCGACATCCAGTGCGAACTCGAACGGATAAACGGCGCGGGTCTCGTCATCGGCGGTCAGCCGAAAGCGTGCGGTGGCGCCCTCATGCTCGACCACTTCAAACATCATCCGCCGCGCGAAACCGTGCTGCTTCATCGGAAACTCGCGCTCGTCGAGACGCAGCACGTCGCCGTTCAGCCGCCCGACGATCGGAAACAGGACCGGCGCGTGGCCCGCCCAGAATGCGGGATCGGCGTCGGTCATGAGTTCGCCACCATCGGCGTCTGTCAGCGACGTGAGTTCTGCGCCGAGCGGGTTGATCAAGGCGGACAGTCCGCCCGCCCTGATTTCAACCAGTTCAGGCACGCAAGGTGGCGCCGAGCTTCGCCGCGGCCGCGACGATCCTGTCGGCGATGCCCTTGAGGCCGGCGTCGGTGAAGCTCCTGTCCGCCGGTTGCAGCGTGACCTCGACCGCCATCGACCGCACGCCGTCGCGTTCGAACAGATCGAATATGCGGGCGCCGGTAATCGCCGCCTTGTCGGCGCCGCGCACCGCGCGAGTCAATGCGTCGGCGGCGAGACCGGCCGGGACCGTGAAGGCGAAGTCGCGCTTGACCGCCTGCAATGCCGGCGGAGCGTAAGCGGGGCGCATGAAGCCCGATCCGCGCCTGGCTGGGATCGCGTCGAGATACAGTTCGACCGCGGCGACGGGGCCGTCGAGATCGAACGCTCCGGCGGTCGACGGGTGGATCATGCCGAACGCGGCGAGCACCGTCTTCGGCCCGAGCCGAAGCGTTCCCGATTGCCCGGGATGCCACGTGCCGCCTGCCTCGCCCATCACCTGAAGATTATCGACCGGCGCGCCCGCCGTGGCGAGCAGCGCCAGCGCTTCGGCCTTGGCGTCGAACGCGTCATAGTGCGCGGCCTTGCCCGCCGCCCAGCCGCGCGCGCGCTTGTCGCCGGCCAACACGACGCCGAGCGTCGGGCGCTCGCGATCGGCGAGATAGCGGCGGCCGAGCTCGAACAGGCGGATGGCAGTTGCGCCGCGATTGGCGTTGCGCGCCGCCGCCGCCAGCAGGCCAGGCAGCAGCGACGGCCGCATGACCTTCAGGTCCTCGCTGATCGGATTGGCCAGGCTCCAGGCGCCGCCGCCGAACGCGTCGGCCTCGGCCTGCGACAGGAACGACCAGGTGACGGCTTCATCGAGCCCGCGCGCTGCGGCGGCGCGGCGGAGCCTGCGCTCGAGCTTCTGCTCGGGCGTCGCGGTCGGGCGCGCGACGCCGGACGCGCGCGGCAGCGGGGTCGAGGGCACGTTGTCGATCCCGTCGATACGGATGACTTCCTCGACCAGGTCGGCGGGGCCGTCGACATCGCGGCGCCAGCTTGGCGCGGTGACGGTCCAGTCGTCGCTGACCGTGAAGCCGAGCCGTTCGAGGATGTCCTTCTGGCGACCGGAGGGCACGGAAAGGCCGCCGAGCGCCGCGGCAAGCGCGGGGTCGTACGTGACCGTGCGCGGTTCGACCGACGGATGCCCGGCGCGCGTGACGCCGCTAGCCATGCCCCCGCAATGGTCGAGCACCAGTCGAGTCGCGATCGCCAAACCCCGATCGAGGAACGCCGGATCGACTCCGCGCTCGAAACGCTGGCGCGCGTCGCTGGTCAGCATCAGCTTCTGGCCCGTCCGCGCGATATGATCGGGATCGAAATAGGCGCATTCGATGATCACGTCGGTCGTCGCATCCGACACGCCCGAATGCTCACCGCCCATGATGCCGCCGATGTCGTGCACCGCCACGTCGTCGGCGATGACGGTCATCGAACGGTCGAGCGTATAGGTCTTGCCGTTGAGCGCGAGCACTTGCTCACCGTCGCTCGCGAGCCGCGCGACGAGGCCACCCGACAACTTCGCTTTGTCATACACATGCAGCGGCCGGCCGAGATCGACGGAGACGAAATTGGTGATGTCGACCAAGCACGAAATAGGCTTTTGCCCGATCGCGTTGAGCTTCGCGGCCATCCATGCCGGTGCGGCGGCGTTGGTCACGCCGCGCACTTCCTGCGCGTAGAAAGCCGGGCAGCCTTCCGGATCATCGGTGCGCACGTCCGGTCCCGGACCTTCGCCGGCGACCGGATCGAGCGAGGTCATGCGGTAGACCTCATGGAGCGGCCTCAGCGTTCCCAAGCCCGCCGCCGCCAGGTCACGCGCGATGCCGCGCACGCCCATGCAGTCCTGGCGGTTGGGCGTGATGCTGACGTCGATCACCGGATCGTTGAGCCCGGCATAGTCGGCGAACGGCTGACCGATCGTCGCGTCGGCAGGCAGCTCGACGATGCCGTCATGATCCTCACCGAGTTCCAGCTCGCGAGTCGAACACATCATCCCGCGCGATTCGACCCCGCGGATCGCCGAGACCTTGAGCTCTATGCCGTTTGCGGGAACGACCGCGCCCGGCATTCCCAGCACGCCGACCATGCCCGCACGCGCATTGGGCGCGCCGCACACGACCTGCAACGGCGCGCCGCCGCCGGCGTCGACCGCCAACACCTGAAGCTTGTCGGCCTGCGGATGGGGGCCGGCGGTCAGCACGCGCGCGACATTGAATCCGGCGAAACGCTCGCCGGGATTGTCAACGCGCTCGACCTCCAGCCCGATCCGGGTCAGCGCCTCGACGATCGTGTCGAGGTCGGCGCCGGTATCGAGATGCTCCTTGAGCCACGAAAGAGTGAACTTCATGCCCCCACTCCCCCGCTGAGCGTGGGCACGTCGAACGCCGAGAAGCCGTAATGCTTGAGCCAGCGGATATCGCCGTCGAAAAAGGCGCGCAGATCGTCCATGCCGTATTTGAGCATCGCGAGGCGATCGATCCCGCAACCGAACGCGAAACCCTGCCACTCGTTCGGATCGTACCCGCCCGCTTCGATTACGCTGCGGTGGACCATACCCGAGCCGAGCACTTCCATCCAGCCTTCCGACCCGCCGATCACGCGCTTGCCGTTGACCATGCTGAATCCGACATCGACCTCCGCCGACGGCTCGGTGAAGGGGAAGTAGCTGGGGCGCAGGCGAAGCACGACGTCGTCTCGCTCGAAGAACGCCTTGAGGAACGTCTCGAGCGTCCATTTGAGGTGGCCGAGCGTGATTCCCTTGTCGATCACGAGGCCCTCGACCTGATGGAACATCGGCGTGTGCGTGGCATCGCTGTCCGAGCGATAGGTGCGGCCCGGCGCAATGATGCGCACCGGCTGGTTGCCGCCCGCCGCCCGCATCGCGCGGATCTGTACGGGGGAGGTATGGGTCCGAAGAACCATCTTCTCATGCTCTGCGCCAGCACGGCCCGCGGCGACGGCTAAGCCGCCGCCGGCCGCTTTCGCCGGAGGCTCGAGGTAAAACGTATCGTGCATCGCACGCGCCGGATGCGTTTCCGGAATGTTGAGCGCGGTGAAATTGTGCCAGTCGTCCTCGATCTCCGGTCCGGTCGCGACCGCGAAGCCCAGGTCGGCGAAGATTTCAGCGAGTTCGTCCATCACCTGGCTGACCGGGTGAATCGTGCCGGCCGGCGGCGTATCGGCCGGCAGCGTCATGTCGAGCGTCTCGTTGGCGAGCCGCGCGTCGAGCGCGGCACGCTCCAGCGCCGCCTTGCGATCGGCCAGCGCCGCGGTGACGGCTTCGCGCAGACCATGGATGTGCGGACCCTGGGTCTGCCGCTCCTCGGGATTCATGCCCCCCAGCGTCTTGAGCAGTCCGGTCACGCAGCCCGCCTTGCCGAGCGCCGCGACGCGCACCGCCTCGATCGCGTCGGGCGTCGCCGCCGCGTCGATCTGCGCGAGCAAGTCGGCCTGCATCGTGTCGATATCGGTCACCATTCCACCACCCATTGATCCACAATGCCGTCGTCCGGATGGTCGAACTGGCCGATGCATACAAAGCCGTTGCGCCGAAGCACGCGCGGCGACGCTCCACTGTCGGGCAAGGTCTCCGCGGTCAAGCCGGACGCACCCGCCGCATGCGCGATCTCCTTGAGCGCCGAGACCGCGGCGGTGGCATGACCACGGCCCTCGCGCGAGGGCGCGACGCCATAACCGATGTCCCATCGTCCTTTCGCGTCGCGTTCCTTGATGCTGATCATGCCGACCCCTTCGCCATCGGCGACCATCATCCACGCAGCGTCGCCGCCGACTTCGGCCGCCACGCCGCGCAGCAGCGCGACGATATCCGGCGCGGCGAGTCCGCCCTCGGCGACCGGCGGCGCGTCTGCGGGCGGCGGGGCTTCGGCCATCAGCCAGGCGAAATGCGCTTCGGTCATGGGAAGGAGGTGCATCTGAGGAATCCGGATAAAAGAAAGGCGCCGGTGTCGCCACCGGCGCCCTTCGTTAAGGCCAGTGACGCTCCGTATCAGGCGATGGCGAACGAACCCTGGCGGCGGCGCAGGACGCCACCGATCGCACCGAAGCCGAAAATCATCAGCGCCCAGGCGGCGGGTTCGGGCACCGCGGTCACATTGACGTTGTCCAGCGCCGCGCCATAGGCGGTGTTGCCGGTCGAAGTGAAGGTGAGCGTGGTTGACGTGCCCGTCGCGGTGAAGGCGTAGCTGAACGGCGACCAGGCGGTGACGTTCGGCGGGAACGTCGTCGTGGCGACCGAATAATTGCCCGTCGCATTGCCGGTCGCACCGACCGAAACCGTCTTGAACGGCGGCGGTCCGTCACCGTTGGCGCCCAGATAGAAGGTCACCTGATAGGTCTGGCCGAGCACCGTGTCGAACGTCTGAAAGATGCTGCCCGGCGCATTGCCCGACAAATCGATGCTGCGCGATCCGTTCTGCGCGTTCCAGTAGGTGCCGATATAATCGATGCTGTTGCCGCCCACGGTCCAGCCAGCAATCGCGGTCGAACCGGCGGCCAGCGGCGTGAACGCGCCCGGGGTCGGTCCGGTTTCGAAGCTGCCATTGATGAAGGGCCCGGCGTTGGCGGCCGCCGGAAGCGCAACCGCACAAACCAAAGCGACGATCAGCTTCTTCATGATCTTCCCCTTTACACAACTTGATTCAACTCGCCGCGACTCGGGCGCGCTGAAGTACAGGCCGGCATCGTACCACTCATCAAGGCGCGCCCCAACTATCGTTTACTGCTTTTTGACCAACATGGATCAGCGGTGTAGCGTTTTGGGACCGGTGCAATCGCGGCGTCAAACGAAAGGGCGCCGGTATTGCACCGACGCCCTCCCGTATTCGTTGCTCGCAGCAGGTCGCTTCAGGCGGCCTGGGGGAGCGCCGCCTTCGCCTGCGCGACGATGGCGCTGAACGCTTCGCCCTCGTGCATCGCTATGTCGGCGAGCACCTTGCGGTCGAGTTCGACGCCCGCGAGCTTCAGCCCGTGCATGAACTGCGAATAGGTCAGTCCCTCGGCGCGGACGCCGGCGTTGATGCGCTGGATCCAGAGGCCGCGGAAGGTCCGCTTCTTCACCTTGCGGTCGCGATAGGCGTACTGGCCGGCCTTTTCGACGGCCTGCCGCGCGATGCGGATCGTGTTCTTGCGACGCCCGGAATAGCCCTTGGCCTGTCCGAGAATGTTCTTGTGCTTGGCGCGGGTGGTCACACCGCGTTTGACGCGTGCCATTTCCTCTAGCTCCTCAGTTCAGGCCGTACGGCGCCCAGGCCTTCACCGTCTTGGTGTCGGCGTCCGACAGGACGGTGGTCCCGCGGTTCTGGCGGATATACTTGCCGTTATGGCTGATGAGCCGGTGGCGCTTGCCGGCGACGCCGTGCTTCAGCTTGCCGGTGGCGGTAAGCTTGAAGCGCTTCTTGACGCCGCTCTTCGTCTTGAGCTTGGGCATTTTGGTCCTTTCGGTTTGAGCAGGGCCGGAACGGCCGCGGCAGCCCTTGATGGCCGGGCCGTTCTTTCCACGCCTTGCTCGGGAAGCTGGCGCGCATAGCCGCGGCATCCGCGAAATGCAACCTCTACCCAATCTACGCGCTTCGTTTCCGCGCCTGCCCCCGCAGGTCATCGCGGCCGTCGCGCGATTGAAACGAACAGGCATCCCGGGCGTTCTACTTTTCCCCGCTGCGAGAAGGCCGCCATGATCGAGTCCGCTGACACGCCGACATCGGAAACCAAATCGCCGAACCTGTCGGCCGAGCACCAGGAAGAAGGCGACGCGCGGCGGCCCGCCGACCAGCTCGACCGCAACCAGCCCCCGCCCGAGGATGGCGGCGGCCGCAAGAGCTCGCTGACCCGCAATCGATAGCGGCCTTCCCAGGAACAGCCGCATTGCCCTGGATCAGTGCGATCGGCCGGAACGACTGTCGGCCCCAGCCGTAGTCCGCTTATGCCAGAATCCGTTTCGACTCTCTTCGCTGCGCATCCGGCGCAGGACGGCTTTCAGACGATGTTGAGCGCGCATGTCGACGCCGCCGATTTCCCCTGCGTCGGCGCGAAGGCGGCGGCGGCCAGGGGCGCGCTCGAAGTGGTCGGCGCGCGCGCGATCGACAGCGCGTGGGACGACGTGCGCATCCATGACCGGCTGCTGGGCTGGGCGCACGCCTATCGCGCGGACCCGGCGCTGTTTCGCAGTCTGGCGGTGGTGTTCGAAGGCCCCGGCGACTTGACCGAGGCGCTATTCGAACAGGCGCTGTGGGCGCGCGCCCAGTCGCTGTCCGACAAGGACGTCTGGCGCGGCCAGGATTACGATCCGCGCGTCAGCCACGATCCGCAGGACACCCATTTCTCGCTGAGCTTCGGTGGTGAGGCGTTCTTCGTCGTCGGACTGCACCCGCACGCCAGCCGGCCCGCTCGGCGTTTCCGGCACCCGACCATGGTGTTCAATCTCCACGACCAGTTCGAACAGCTGCGCGCCGCCGGCAAATACGAATCGATGCGCGAGAAGATCATGGTCCGCGACGAGGCGATCGCGGGAGACCGCAATCCGATGCTCGCCCGTCACGGCGAAGCAAGCGAGGCGCGGCAATATTCGGGCCGGATGGTCGACGCGGCGTGGCGTTGCCCCTTTCGTTATTCGGGTGACGAGTGACGAGCCCGATCACCATTCCCGAACGCAGCGGCGTGGCGTTCGAATTGCCGCAAGGCGCCGTGCTGACGGTGATCGATCCCAAGGGCGAACAAGTCGCCGACCTGCTGGCGTTCAACGCCGGCGATATCGGCGAGGCGATCTCTTCGGGCCGGACGCTCGATTATGCGGAAACGATCTATCTCACGACGGGGCATAAGCTCTATTCGAACCGCAGCCGCGTGATGCTCGACATCATCGGCGACACGGTCGGCCGGCACGATTTCCTGCTGACGCCGTGCTCGGCCGATACGTTCGTCCATTTCTATCCCGATCTGCCGGCGCACCGCGGCTGTTTCGGCAACTTGGCCGAAGCGCTCGCGCCCCATGGCGTCACACCGGACATGATCCCGACCGCGTTCAACTGTTTCATGAACGTGCCGGTCGACGGGACGACGGGCAAGCTTCGCGTGCTGCCGCCGATCAGCAAGGCCGGCGACAGCATCGCCTTTCGCGCGGCGATGGACTTGATCGTCGGCCTGACCGCATGTTCGGCGCCCGATTCGAACGGCGGGACGTTCAAGCCGATTCAATATCGCATCGACTGAGAAGCAGAAGAGCGAGGCGACGGGGGCAGCCTGCCGCGCTGGCAATCTGTCGGTGCATGGGGTCCTCGATGCGGTGCAGCCCGTTGAACCGCATTGCCCGCACCGGGCGGCGTAACCGCCTTCGATCAATCGAGCCGCCGCATCGCCGGGCCACGAAACTCCGACGCCGTCGAACGGTTGTCATGAGAAACGAGGAGGCCCGATGCCCACCCGCACGTCGCTCGCCGAATTCATCGAACGCGCGCCCTTCGCTCCCATGGAAGCGTTGCTGGTCGACGCATTGCCCGAACCGCCGGGCTGGCAATACGAACCCAAATGGGATGGCTTCCGCGCAGTCGTCGTGCGTGACGGCGACGCCGTTGCGATCTGGTCGAAATCCGGGAAACCGCTCGGCCGCTACTTTCCGGAGGCGCTCGACCATGTCCGCCGCCTCGATCAGCGCAGCCTTATCCTCGACGGCGAACTGGTCATCACGGTGGACGATCACTTGTCGTTCGATGCGCTCCAGGCCCGCCTTCACCCCGCCGCCTCGCGGATCGCCCGGCTGTCGCGCGAGACGCCGGCGCAGCTGATCCTGTTCGATTGCCTGCGCGTCGGCCGCGAAGACCTGCGCCGCGCCCCACTCAGCGAACGGCGCGCCGCGCTGGAAAGGCTCGCCGCCACCTTGCACGACCCGGCGATCGTCCTGTCGCCCGCCTCGCCGGATTCGGAGCAAGCCGAGACATGGCTGGCGGCGAGCGGTGGCGCACTCGATGGCGTGATCGCCAAACCGATCCGTCAGCCGTATCAGCCGGGCGAACGCGCGATGCGCAAGGTCAAGCAATTGCGCACCGCGGATTGCGTCGTGGGCGGCTATCGCGAAACTGCGGTTGGTCGCGTCGCATCGCTCCTGCTCGGCCTCTACAACAATGCGGGCGACCTCGATCTCGTCGGGTTCAGCTCGGCTTTTGGCGCGAAAGAACGCGCGGCGCTTGGCGACACGCTGGCGAAGGCGCGCCGGGGACCCGGGTTCACCGGCCGTGCGCCCGGCGGCCCGAGCCGCTGGAACCCCGACAAGAGCGGCGACTACATCCCGCTCGAACACGAACTGGTCGCCGAGGTGATTTACGATCAGGTCACCGCCGGCCGCTTTCGCCATGCCGCGCGATTCCTGCGGTGGCGGCCCGACAAGGCGCCCGGCCAATGCCGCGAGGATCAGTTGATGCGCGAACTGCGGCCCGCCGAAATGCTTCAGTTGACCGGCGCGCGGGCCAGGAAGGGAACGAACGTTGAGTGACGCGACCGGCGGATGCCTGTGCGGCACGGTTCGCATTCGGAGTGGGCGAGCCCAATCGCGTCGGCTTGCCCTACTGTCTCGATTGCCGCAAGCATGACGGCGCCCTGTTCTTCGCCGCGGCATCTTTCCTTGCGATTAAGTCGCGATCAGCGGCGAAACGCGCGCATACCTGGGTCGACACTTTTGCGAGACGCGCGGATCGTCCGTGTTCGCTCGGCGCGCCAACGAGATCCGAGGTGCGCCTGGGGCTCTGGACGCTCCAGACCGTTTCAACCGACATACGATAACCGGATCGTGCGCGGCGAAGGCTGCTTCCCGCCCTGCCCGCTTGCATATCATTATCGCGCGATCGCGAAAGCTCCGGTCGGCCCGACAGCGACCCTACGCGAAATTGACGATATCGGCTTCGCTGGCGGGCTGGTCCCGAGCGACCAACCTGTGGACGCCGGCCATCGGTGATGGTGCACCACAGAGGACAGAACTGGGCACTCAGATTATTGGAGAATTTCCGTGTCTCGTGAGTAGATGAGGCACGTTCTATTCCCGTTCGGATCGAGCCAAGCTTCGAATTGCGCTTCCCTCACGCGTCGCCGTTCTCCGCATTGGCTTGCTTCCCGCTAAGCGGGTTGAGATTTTCAACTTGTTCGGCAGGGTCTGCGCGACTGCTGCAACCGCCTCCGTAGTCGCCAGCCATGCACGGCTCGCACCGTCCCCAAGTCTAGCGATCATTCCCGGCTCTGACTCCGCCATGACGCCGGCGATGGCGTCGATCGCCAAGTCTTCGCGCTCATACGACCGCCGACATCGATCACCACATCGAGCAGATCGTTCAAGATGGCCTTCGCGTCGGCTGAGGCTGACAGGCGATCGATGCGATCGCGTAGCACCCGCTTAGACGGCATTGTTTCCAGCACCAGCGCATTTGTGTCATCGTTCATCATCTTTTCTCCGCGTCATCATGGGTTTGCAGCCTCCGCGCCAGCAAGATCATGGCCTCGGTGTCGCGACCGCAATAGGCGCGCAACGCGGCGTCCAGCGCCAGCCGGCGTTCTGCCGTGCAGTCCGTGGCGATCGCCTCGGCATAGGCTTCCTGCGCGCTGCCGCCGTCCTTCACCTCGAGCGCCGCGTAATCCATCTCGGCGGCGATCGTCGGCAGAACGGCCTTGATCGACCAGCTGCCGCGCTGGTCGCGGTTATACCAGTTGGCGCGGGTGACCGGCAGAAGGTCGACGACGCGCGCCGCCATCGCCGTCAGCGCCTCGGCAAGGTCAGGGAAAGCGGTGGCCAGTTCGAGGATGCGCGCCTTCTCGAAGCTGGCGTTGTAGCCGATGATCGCGCCGGTCGCCGGCACCATCGCGACCAGCGCCTCGGCGCAGGCACGGCGGGGATCGCTCCCGTCAAGGCTGAGAAACTCGCGGTGAATTATCGCGCCGTCCTCCGTCTCGACGTGGGCCGAGAACTGGAATGGCACCTGCTGATACGGTCGCGTGCCGATCCAGCGCGGCACCGCAAAGCCGATCGTCTCGAAATCGAGCCAGGTGCGCGGGAATGCCCAGACGGCCATTGCGGCGCGGGCACCTTTGGAATCGTGATAGACCTCGCCCGACACCGTGGCACGGTGGACGCGGGCATGGACGGCGTTGGTCAGCGCCGCAGGATCGACGGCGAGCAGATCTACGATGCCCTGCTCGATCCACCGTTTGCCGCCGCCGTGCGGTAACACCGTTACCGGCCATTCCGGCCCGGCCGGCAGGGCCGCGTGGCAATAGCCGGCGAACTCGCATGGGAACGGCGCATCGCAATGGGCGCCGGGCGCGGTGTTCGGTTCGGCACCGGCCAGCGTCGCCCGCGCGGCGGCGACGGTTTCGCCCCGGCCCGCGATGATCGGGTCGGCCGCCGCCATCAGATCGGTGTCGGCGAACAGGCCGTCGAAATCGCCCTCGCGTTCGAGCACGAAGCTGCTGTCGATATGGCGGATCGCCGCGCTGCTGATCGGCACGCCGGCGTTGCGCGCGACCCAGAGCTGCGTGGCGAGGTCGCCGACATGATAGTCCTTGGCCTTGGTCGAGCTCTTGACCTCGGCCATGTGCCAGCCGTTGGCGCCGTCCGGCTCCAGCACGTCGATCCGCACGAGGACGCCGTCATGCTGCAGCGTGGCTTCGAAGATCGGACGGTCATGGCCATGGTCGAGCAATGCCTGGGTCGTGGCGAGCGCGGCAGCGAGGTCCGGCTCGGCCTCTACCATCACGCCATCCGGCAGCAACGCGCAGGCGATCGCCCCGACCTCATGCCCGGTGGCGAAACGCGCTTCGGCACCGTCGTCATGTTCGGCCAGTTCCCGGCGATGCACCGACAGCCACAGTCGTTTTGGGCATTGCTCGAACATGGTGATCTTCGACTTGGACAGGCCGAAGCGGCGCGGGCGATCGGTCATGGTCGTCCCCCTCATGGTTGAAAGCGATCGATCAGCGCGTCGGCGTGATCGCGGGTGTCGCCGGTCCAGTCGGCAAGCCATTCACGCCACGAACAGGCGGCGAACCTTACTTCGGCACCCGCGACAGCGGCGGCGAAGTCGGCGATCTCGGCGCGATGCCGCTCGATCGCGGCGTCGGGAATGGCGGTGGTGCCGCGGTGCGTCGGTTCGGCGTAGAGGTAGAGCAGCACCGGCATCTTCTCCAGACGGCGCCCCTCCGTGACCAGGCCGAAGGCGTGCTTGACCAGCTGCACAGCATCGAGATGGACGAAGCGAACTTCGCCGGTGCGCAGGCGGTCGCGCATCGCCATAAATGGCGTCATCCGCTCACCCCAGACATCGCGGTCATAGGCGTCGGACAGGTTGATCGACTTGGCGTCACGGAATGGCTCGAACCGCTTGGACTCGACGCCAATCAGCTGCGTCGCGGTTTCGACGGCCGCGTCGAGCCAGGGATGCCGGCCGCCGCGCCACGGGGGGCACATCTGCCGCTCGACATCGACGCGGACCGCTGGCCAGTCGAGATCGGCGAGCGACGGGAATGGCGCCAGGCCAGTAGGCCGTTCCAGAAACCAGCCGAATGCATTGACCGCCAGCGCCGCGCTACTCTCCGGA
>JAFEEZ010000216.1 GCA_018240825.1 Pseudomonadota bacterium
CGGAGCCTATTGGCTCGACATTCCCGCTTATGACAAATGGAACCGCAAGCGGCGGCGGCGCGCGGGGATCATGGTCGGCACGGCGGTGGCGATCGGCGCGGCGCTCAGCCTGTTCGCGGGCTGATGAACGACCGGCTGCGGCTGACCGGCACGACGCCGCCTGCGCCGCCGCGATTGCCGCCGGGCGCGCTGCGCGTGCGCGGGCGGATCGCGGAGGCGATGCTGGCGGCGCACGCGATCGCGCCGGAGGATGCGATCGATTTCGCGCCCGATCCGCGCGACGCGGCGGAATTCGCAAAGCTGCGCGCCGCCGGAATCGTTCGCGAAGTGCCGGGCGGCCGCTTCTGGTTCGACCTCGTCGCCTATCATTTGCGCGAACAGGCGCGCAGCCGCGTTGCGGTGATGTGGACGCTCGGTCTGGCGGTAACGATCGCCGCAGTGGCGGTGCTGTTCTACCGATAGATCAAATCAATGTTCCCGCGGAGGCGGGAGCCCGGGATTACGAGCGGCTCGCCTCGCGACTCTGGATTCCCCCCTTTGCGGGAAAGGGTTCAAGAGCATCAGCCCGACCGGAACGTCAGCCCGGCCTTCGCCACCAACCGTTCACGCAACGCATCGCCCATCAGCCCGCCCGGAGTCCAGATCCCGCCGTCGCCCTCGACGTCCTCCACCAGGCACAGGGCGCTTTCAGCGATCATCTTGCTGGTCGAGCCATAGCCGGGATCGCGGTCGCCGGTGACGACGCATTCGACGCGGCCGCCATCGGGGTACTCGCCGATGAAGATGATGTCGTAATGCCCGCTGTCGCGCTCTTCCTTCGACGGGCCTTCGCCGGGCTTGGGCCCTTTGTCGCCCGCCAGCGGATTGACCTTGGCGATCGCCTCTGCCGCCGCCTTGCCAATATCGCCCAGCCCCGCGACAATCATTTCGTCGTAGACGAAGTCAGCGCCATACCTTTCGCCGAGCAGGAAGTTGGTGCGGTGGACGTTCTTGGTGTTGATCGGGGCCATGATGAACGGCGCGACCCACGCGCCGACCGACGAATCATATTCGGGAATCAGTCCGGTCGGCTGGTGCGGCCCCTTGAACCCCGGGGTCAGCGCGAACGGGCTGGCGAGCAAAGCGACGATGCGCGGGTCGCGCGCGGCGGCGGCGAGCGTCGCCTTGAGACTCGCCGCAGTGCCGCCCGAAAAGCCGCCCTTCATCACGCGCACGCGGCCCTTGACCCGGGGCGCGGGCTTGCCGTGCTTCGCGATCGCGCATTGCTGGAGCGAGAGCACGCCGAGGTCGAACGGGATCGAATCGAACCCGCACGAAAACACGATCCGCGCGCCGCTCGCTTTCGCCTCGTCATGGTGCGCGTCGATCATCTGGCGCATCCAGGCCGGCTCGCCGCACAGGTCGACATAGGCGGCGCCCGTCGCGGCGCAGGCGGCGACCAAATCGCTGCCATAGAGTTGGTACGGGCCGACGGTCGAGATAACGACGGTGGCGCGTTCGGACATTGCCCTGAGGCTGGCGGGATCGTCCGAATTGGCGACGATCAGCGCAATGTCGGCGGGCGCGCCGATCTCGTCGCGAACCTCCTGGAGCTTGGTCAGCGACCGCCCCGCCATCGCCCATTTGACGCCGGTCGGATACGCCTCGCCGAGATATTCGGCGACCAGCCGCCCGGTGAACCCGGTCGCGCCATAGACGATGATGTCGAACTCGCGATCAGCCATTCAATCCTCCCAGAGCCGCTTTTGCGAGGAGCGCAGCGACGAAGCAATCCATTGGCGCAGGGTATCATGGATTGCTTCGCTGCGCTCGCAATGGCGCAATGGAAGAACTACGCCGCCTCGCTGAACTGCAACGCCGCCAGCCTGGCGTATAACCCGCCGCGCGTGTTGAGCGTTGCATGCGTTCCTTCCTCGACGATGCGGCCCTCGTCCATCACGATAATCCGCCCCGCCGCACGCACGGTGGCAAGGCGGTGCGCGATCACGAGCGTAGTGCGGCCATCCATCAGCCGTTCGAGCGCTTGCTGGACCAGCCGCTCGCTTTCGGCGTCGAGCGCGCTTGTCGCTTCATCGAGCAGCAGGATTGGCGCGTCGCGGAGCAAGGCGCGCGCGATCGCGAGCCGCTGGCGCTGCCCGCCCGACAGTCGCGCGCCGCCTTCGCCCATGAACGTGTCGAGACCTTGCGGGAGCTTGCGCAGGAATTCGGCGGCGTTGGCGGCCTCGGCGGCGGCCCAGATAGCCTCGTCGCTCGCCCCCCATTCGCCGTAGCGGACATTGTCGCGCGCGGTAGCGCCGAAGATGACGGTTTCCTGCGGCACCATCGCGATGCGGCGGCGGATGGCGGCGGGGTCCGCGTCGGGCAAAGCGACGCCATCGATCGTGATCTGCCCTGCTTGCGGGTCGTAGAAGCGCTGGATCAACTGGAAGAGCGTCGACTTGCCTGCGCCTGACGGCCCGACCACCGCGAGCGTCTCGCCGGGCGCGATATCGAGCGAGAAATCGTGCAGCGCGGACACGTCGGGCCGCGTCGGATAACGGAACTCAACATGATCGAAGCGGATCGCGCCGCGCGCCGGCTCAGGCAGCGCGACGGGGTCGGCGGGAGCGGCGATCCTGGGCTGTTCGGCGAGCAATTCGCTTAGCCGTTCGGCCGCGCCCGCCGCGCGGAGCAAGTCCCCATAGACTTCGGTCAACGCGCCGAACGCGCCGGCGACGAGAACGCTGGTCGTGACGAACGCGAGCAACGTTCCGGCCGATATGCCGCCGCTCGACACGGCGCCGAGCATTGTCCGCAATAGCAGCGCGAGTCCGCCGAACAGCAGGCCGATCACAAGCGCGGTCATCACGGCGCGGATCAGGATGCGGCGCTTGGCGGCAGCGAAGCCGCGATCGACCGCTCCGGCGAACCGCTCGGACTCGCGCTGTTCTTGCGAGAAAGCCTGCACCACCTTCATCGCCGACAGCGTTTCGACCGCCATCGCGCCGATATCCGCGATACGGTCCTGGCTCGATCGCGACGTAGCGCGGACGCGGCGGCCGAGCAGGACGATCGGCAGCACGACGACCGGAATGCCGATCACCAGCAGCCCAGCCAGCGACGAGTCATAGTAGAACAGCAGCCCCAGCCCGCCGATTCCCGTCAGCAGGTTGCGCAGCGCGACCGACACGGTGGTGCCGACCGCCATTTCGATCTGCGCTGTGTCGGCGGTCAGGCGCGAGGCGATTTCCGATGGGCGGTTTTCCTCGAACCAACCGGGCTCGAGCCGCAACAGGTTGGACTGCACTTGGACCCGCACGTCGGCGACGGTGCGCTCACCCAGCCACGACACGAAGTAGAAGCGGATCGCGGTGGCGATGGCCAGCACGGCGACGAGAACGAACAACAGGTCGAACGCGCGATTGTGGCCGATGCCGGCCTTGGCGTCGATCGCCATGCGCAAAACATAGGTGAGGCTGAGCGTGGTCGTGGTCGTCGTCAGGAGCGCCGCCATTGCGACCGCAAGACGGCCCGGATAGCGTCCTGCGGCGTTCCACACCATCTTGAGACTGCTGAGCTTGCGGCCCGGCTTCGGCGCGTCTGAATTGGGGTCGGCCATGATCGTTACGCCCTAGAACGGGGCACGGAACGCTGCAACGATGCATCGCAACATGGTTGTGTGCGATGC
>JAFEEZ010000217.1 GCA_018240825.1 Pseudomonadota bacterium
CCCGACCTGGAATCCGCGCGATTGCAGCGACGTCCGCAATAGTTCGGGATCGCCGCTATAGTTCAGCCGCATCACCGACACCCCGCCGATCGCCATGCTGGTCGTTGCGGCGCCGCTGACGCCCGGCACGCCGCGAACCGCCGCCTCGATGGACGACACCGAGGCTGCCGTCGGCGTATCGAACTGGATCGTGAACGACGCAGCGCTCGCGGTGGGCGTCTCGGTAGTCGTCACCGTATCGGATGGCGTGTCGGTCGCCTCCGGCGTCGCAGTCGGCGTCGGCATCGGCGGCGGGATGTAGGCGAGGCTGGGGTCATAGGCGAGCCCGCCGCTCTTGAGCGCATTTTGATAGATTGCATCGATTCGCTTGACCCCGGCGTCGAGCAACGCCCCCAACCCGTCTTCGCCTTCGACCCGTAACGTGAAACGCGCGAGCAGATGGTTGTCGGCGCCGTGCCGCGCCTCGAATGTGCCGATGATCGGCCCGCCAGGCCACTGCCGCGCGATGGTCACCACCGGAATCAGCACGTCCGACGCGGCATATTGGTCGAGCACGCTGCGCCACCAACCGCGGTCGCGCCGGCCGATCTGCCCTTCGTTGAGCAACAGCGAATCGGGCCCGGCGCCGATCGGACGGACATAGTCGACCGCGCTGTCGCCGGCGCGGAAGCGTCCCCAGGCGTCAGCCCAGGCGGTCTTCCGTTCGAAAGCGACGGCCGCGCCGCCGGACCATTGGATCGGGATCAGCACCATCGGCTGCGACCGCGCGCCTTCGCCGCCGACGCCGAGGATGCCGCCGATCTTGCCGCGGCTGAACCGCACGCCCAATTTCGCGATGTAGCGATTGGGTCCGATCTGTTCGTTTTCGATGACAATCCCGGTGACCATCGAATCAAGCGCGCTGTCGGACGGCACGCCACCGCCGACGCCCATCTTCCTGGCGAGCATCTGATAACCCTTGCGCTGTGCGAGACGCCAGCCGGCGTAGCGCGCAGCCTCGGCATTGGGGCCGCTCACGTCGACCGTGACGCCGTCGACCTGGTAACTGCCCGATGCGTCGACCGGCGCGTTGGTGTCGATCGTGTCGTCGGTGGTCGATTGGGCCGCGACCATCCCGGCGGCCCCCGCGAGCGTCAAGGCCGCGACGACGGCGGATGCATGAAATAATCGGGCGCGGCGCATGTCGGGCGCCCTTTTGGCGAAGCAGGCGTGGAAATCCAAGCGCGATATCGTTACGCGGCGCGGCATGAGCGAGAATGAGCCGTATACCTACGCCCGGGCCGGCGTCTCCATCGAAGCCGGTAACGCGCTGGTCCGCGCTATTGGGCCGCTGGCGAAGGCGACGCGCCGGCCCGGGGCGGACGCCGATCTCGGCGGGTTCGGCGGATTTTTCGACCTGAGGGCGGCTGGTTTCACCGACCCGCTACTGGTTGCGGCGAATGATGGAGTCGGCACCAAGCTCAAGCTCGCGATCGACAGCGGACGGCACGACGGTGTGGGGATCGACCTGGTCGCGATGTGCGTCAACGATCTGGTCGTGCAGGGCGCGGAGCCGCTGTTCTTCCTCGATTATTACGCGACCGGAAAGCTCGACAACGATGTCGCGACGCGCGTCGTCGCGGGGATCGCCCAGGGCTGCCGGATCGCCGGATGCGCGCTGATCGGCGGCGAGACGGCGGAAATGCCTGGTATGTATGCCGAGGGGGATTACGACCTCGCCGGGTTCTGCGTCGGCGCGGTCGAGCGCGATCGCGTGCTGACGGGAAAGGGTATCCGGCCGGGCGACGTGATCCTCGGCCTCGCGTCCTCGGGGGTGCATTCGAACGGCTATTCGCTCGTGCGGCGGCTGGCGGCGGACAAGGGGTGGAAGCTCGACCGGCCCGCACTCTTCGACCCCGATATGCTGCTGATCGACGCGTTGATGGCGCCGACGCGAATCTACGTGAAGAGCCTTCTGCCGCTGATCGCCCAGGGGCGGATCAAGGGCCTCGCGCACATCACCGGCGGAGGATTGCTCGAAAACATCCCGCGCGTGCTGCCCGCTGGCGCGCACGCACGGATCGACGCGGATGCCTGGCCCCAGCCGCGCCTGATGGCGTTCCTGCAAGCGCAGGGCGCGATCGAGCCGGAGGAAATGGCGCGGACGTTCAATTGCGGGGTCGGCATGGCCGTCTTCGTCGCGGCCGATCGGGCTGACGCGGTGCTCGCGGCGCTCGAAGCGGCCGGAGAAACCGCGTTCCGCATCGGCGAGATCGTCGCGGGCGAGCGGGGTTGCACGGTATTCGGCTCGGCCGAGATCTGGAGTGCTCGGATCGACTGGACCGCCACGCACAATGCTTGAACATGTTGGCCCTAAACGCGTCGGTATCCTGATCTCCGGGCGCGGATCGAACATGATGGCGCTCGTCGAGGCGGCAGGCGACGCCTATGAAGTGGCGGTGGTCGCATCCGACCGCCCCGAAGCCCCCGGCCTGACCTGGGCGCTGGAGCACGGCATCCCGATCTTCGCATTGTCCCCCAGAGGGATCGGCAAGCCAGCCTACGAAGCCGCCTTGACCGCGGCGCTGCGCGAGGCGGGGGTCGAGATCATTGCACTGGCTGGGTACATGCGCCTTCTTTCCGACGGCTTCGTCGCCGACTGGCGCGGTCGCATCGTCAATATCCACCCTTCGCTGCTCCCCAAATACAAGGGCCTGGAGACCCACCAGCGCGCGATCGACGCGGGCGACAACGAGGGTGGTTGCTCGGTTCATATCGTCACCGAGGACCTCGATGCGGGTGAACTGCTCGGCCAGGCGACCGTCCCGATCGAACCGGGCGACGACGCCGACAGTCTTGCGGCGCGCGTGCTCGCCGAAGAGCATCGCCTTTATCCGCGCGTTCTGGCAGAGTTCGCCGCGCGATGAGCCCCGATTACGAAGCCGACCTCGCCCGCGTTCGCGCGATCTGCATGGCA
>JAFEEZ010000218.1 GCA_018240825.1 Pseudomonadota bacterium
ATCTATCCAACCTCGAAAGTACCTGATCACCCTGACACCCCCCAAAAGGCATTGGTCTACCTTACAATACGTTCGGCTACAGCGGCCTAGGCGTGGATTGTCAACGCTGTCGGCGCGGTTCAATCGCTTCTGCGGCGAAGATGCTGCCGTCAAGACGATCCGTTCCCGGCCCCTCTTAGCGACAAATGGGTCGACCTAGGTGATGAGGCCGGAGCGCCGGGCGCGGAGAGATCGACGTTAGTATCTCAGCGACTACTCGCGAGCGCTGCGACCACATTGCTCACTAGGTCCGCCCATTGATTTTGGTAGCACGGCCATGAGGAGCCGAAATCGAGGTCGTTGCCGAAGCTGGCAGCCGCTAGCGAATTTGCCTGTCGGACAGGGATCGCTAAACGACGCCCATGACCAACGCTACCCCGATCGCGCTCTATAACAGCTTATCTCGATCGCTAGAAGTTTTTGAGCCGATCGATCCCGCGTTGGTCCGCCTCTACACCTGCGGCCCGACCGTTTATAATTACCAGCATATCGGCAACATGCGGGCGTTCCTGTTCGCCGACACGCTAGGCCGCGTGCTGCGCTGGAAGGGCTATCTGACCAAGCACATCATCAACATCACTGACGTTGGCCATCTGACGAGCGACGCCGATGCTGGCGACGACAAGATGGAAAAGGCGGCGGCGGCGCAGGCCAAGTCGATCTGGGATATCGCCGCGCATTATACGGACGCGTTCAAGGCGGACGTCGCGCGGCTCAATATCGAGCCGCCCGCCGAATGGACCGTCGCCACCGATCACATCCCGCAAATGATCGACTTCGCCAAGCGGATCGAGGCCAATTGCTACGAAATCAACGGCGGACTCTATTTCGATACGTCGAAGGTGCCCAATTACGGCGCGCTGGCGCGGTCGGCGACCGACGAGGGCGAAAGCCGGATCGACCCGGTGTCAGACAAGCGCCATCCGCAGGACTTCGCGATCTGGCGCAAGTCGGCTCCCGGCGAACATCGCCAGATGGAATGGGATTCGCCCTGGGGCCGGGGCGCGCCGGGCTGGCACCTCGAATGCTCGGTAATGAGTCTCCAGCATCTCGGCCACCCGTTCGACATCCATACCGGCGGGATCGACCATCGCGAAATCCATCACCCCAACGAGATCGCGCAGAACCAGGCGTTCTGCCGCTGCGCCGACAGCGGCGCGCGCATCTGGATGCACAACAATTTCCTGGTCGAGCGCGGCGGCAAGATGTCGAAATCGACCGGGGAGTTCCTGCGGCTTCAGGTGCTGGTCGATGCCGGGTTCCACCCCCTCGCCTATCGCCTTATGTGTCTGCAGGCGCATTATCGCAGCGAGCTGGAATTCACCTGGGACAATCTTGCCGCGGCGTTGGTCCGGCTGAAGCGGCTGGCGATCACCGTCGCGCAGCTTCGCGACCGGACCGATGCGCCATCGGCAGGGTCGCCCCTCGCCTATCGCGAGCGGCTCGACGAGGCGGTGTCGGACGATCTCAATACGGCGAAGGCACTGGTCGCGCTCGACGAATTGCTTGCAGACAAGAAGATATCGCCCGGCGACCGCCTGGCCGCGCTAGCAGATTTCGATGCGGTGCTGGGGCTAGGACTGGCGACGCTGATGCGTGAAGACCTTCGCGTTCGCCCTGTCGCCGCTACGCTGACAGACGCCGAAATCGCCGCCCGCCTCGCCGATCGCCGCGAGGCGCGCGCGGCGAAGGATTTCGCGACGTCGGATGCGATCCGCGACGAACTTGCCGGTGCCGGTGTCGAAGTGATGGACGGCGACCCGCTGGGATGGGATTGGAAGCCGACGCTGTAATGCGATTCGGGGAGTAAGATGCGCGGACAGGTGCTCGGGGTTGATGTGGCGACCGGCAATGGTCAGATTTCTGGTGAGGACGGCCAGCGCTACGTCTTCAGGCCGGACGATTGGGCCGATCGCGTCGGCCCGTCAGTCGGCGCCCATATCGATTTCGAAGTCGAGGGGCGCCAGGCACGGCGCATCTATCGCCAGCCCGGCACTTATAGCAGCACCGCCACCGCACCGGGACGCCGTGTCGATCGCAACAAGATCGTCGCCGCCTTGCTCGCCTTCTTCCTCGGCGTTTTCGGGGTGCACCGTTTCTATCTGGGGCGGATCGGGTCGGGCATCGTCATGCTGGTACTCACCTGCACCTTCTTCGGCCTGGCCATCACCGGGATCTGGGCGTTCGTCGACTTCATTCGCTACCTGATCATGTCCGACGCCGAATTCGCCACGCGATATCAGCAGGCATGAAGGCCGTCCTTCCCGCGCTTGCGCGCCCGATGATCGAGCCGCAACTGCCCGCCGGGATCGACGTGTCGTGGTTCGCCAGCCGCGAGGAAGCGTACGAGACGATCGTCGATGCCGACATCGCATGGGTCGACATGCAGCGCGGCGCCTGGACCGCCGAGGCAGTGGCGAAAGCGACCAAGCTCAAATGGCTGTTCACGATCTTCGCCGGCGTCGACTGGCTCGATCTCGCGGCCTTGCGCGCGAGCGGCACGATCGTCACCAACGGCACCGGGATCAATGCGCTCGCGGTCGCCGAATATGCCGTGATGGGCATGCTGGCCGCGGCCAAGCGGTATGACGAGGTCGTCCGCATCGCCGACAAGCACGAGTGGACGCTCCAGGCGCCTGGTCAAGTCGAATTGTTCGAAACCAGCGCGTTGATCGTCGGGATG
>JAFEEZ010000219.1 GCA_018240825.1 Pseudomonadota bacterium
ACCGGCTCTCGATCAGATCGGTCGACCAGATCACGCATCCGGCGACGCGCATCGTCCCGAACACGCGCGGGATCTGGCTGTCATAGCTCGACGTCTGGAGCTTGAGGTCGGTCAGCCGCGGGCCTTCACGCCCCTTGGGCCTGAACAGGTCGCCGTCGATCCGTTGCCCCACCAGCGCGCCGATCGCACCGCCGACGGGGCCGCCGATCGCCGTGCCGACCGCGGTCAGGATCAGCGTCGCCATTCAGTCCTCCCGAATCCAGCTCGCCACGATCGGCCAGGGCAGGGGCGCCGCGCGCTCGATCACGCGGCGCGCGCTCGCGTCGGCGTGGACGATGCCCTCGCCCGTCGAAATGCCGAGGTGAAGCTGTCCCGGCCCAGGCGCCGCCAGCACGATCGCGCCCGGCATATCGGCGCGAACGAACCCCAAAGCCGCCAGTTCGCGCTCGATCCGCGCCCGCGGCGACGCCCGCAACGCATAGCCGGTCGGCGCGGGGGCTTCCCACGCCCAGGCCGCCAGCCCGACGCAATCCATCCCGCGCAAGTCGCGCCCGTGCAGCCGGAACGGCGCCCCTATCGCCTCGCGCGCCCGCGCGAGCGCGCGTGCATTTGAGCGATCCGACGATCGCGGGACGCGCGCGAGCGCGTCAAACAGATCCTTCACGCGCCCGGATACCGCGTCAGCAAGTCGATCCCCGGCAGATACGGCTCCCCGCGAAAGTTGAGCGCGTTGGCGAAGCGCGCGGCGCAGGTCGCGATACTCTTGTCGCACCCCTCGATCAGCTCGATCAGCGCGCCCGCCGCCTCGAACCGCGGCGGCGCGCGCAACGTGAGCGTCGCGCCGTCCGACGCCGCGACCGCGCTCTCCAGCCCCGAATTTCCTCCGCCGATCCAGCGCACCAGTCCGTCGCCATAGGCGTTGGTCGACGGCTCGGCGGCGTCGACCGTCAGCACCGCGTCCGCGCTCGCCGTCACCCGCGCGAACCGCCGCCGCGCCGCCATCGGCGCGCGGCACCGCGCGTCGCCCAGCTCGGCGCGGCATTCGGGCGAGGTCGCCTCGCATACCGGCCGGTCGAGCGCGGCGGCGATCCCCGCCAGCTCGGCGGTGAACGCGCCGTCGCGCAACTCGACCTGCCCGATCCGCCCCTCGCCAAGCTCGGCGATCGACGCGCCCGTGTCCCAATCGACCGCGCGCACCGCGACGCGCGCGCCGTCCCAGCGCCCCGCGATCAGATCGGCCTCGGCGATCGCCGCGCCGCCCAGCGCGCCCGACACGTCCATCGTATCGGCGTCGAGATCGGCGGTGCGCCGGATCGCCGACGGCGTCATCCCCGGCGCGGCGCGATAGACGAACCCGTCGATGACGAGGTCGCGGTCATGGCTGGTCAGCCCGATCGCGATCCCGTCGCGCCGCTCGATCCGCCAGGTGATGGCGATGGTGGATAGGGTGTCCATAAATTCTCCAAATCCTCCCCGTGAACGGGGAGGATTTACGCCTCGCGCACCTCGACCAGCGGCACGCTCGGCGCCGCGCCCGCGAGGAAGGTCGACAGCGACACGGTCAGCCGGTCCTCGGCGAACCGCACCGGCACGTCGAAGGTGAAGCTCGCGGTCACCGCCGCGCCCGCCGCGGGCGCCGCGTCAAGTTCGACCCAACCGCCCTCCGCCACGCTGAACGCCGCGGTCGTCACACCCGCCACCCTGACCGCCACGCTCCCCGCCACCGGCCGCGTGATCCGGCGCACGGCTTCGCCATAACGCCGCACGAGCGCGAAGCGCGTCGCGACGCCGTCCCCGATCCCCAGCGCCTCATCGACTCCCGCTGAATCGAACGGATCGCGCAGCCGGAACCCGCGCGCGGGCCCGATGCGCGCACGGAAGAAGGCGAGCAGGTCGGCGATATCGGCCTCCGACCGCACCCCCGGCCCGACATCATAGCTGGTCCGCGCCTCGGCCCAGCTCGCGGTCCGCGCTTCGTGCCCGCCGGCGCTGGTCGCGATCGCGGTCGAAAAGCCCGGCGACACTTCGGCCTCGCGGCCCAAAGCGAGCGGGAACAGCACGTCGTCGAACGCGTCCACCTCATCCTCCTGTCGTTCGAAATAGACCAGGCCGTCGCGCATCACCTGGGGCAGCGCCCAGACGAAGGTGCGCGCGGCGTCGCTCGCTTCCGCTGCCGCGACGATCGCCGCCCAGTCGCCCGGCGCGCTCGCGAACCCGCTCAGATAATGCTGGTCGGCCGGCGCATAGCCGAGCCGCGCCCCCGCCTCGGCGCGCGCTTCCGCCGCCAGCCGCGTCGGGCCGCGCGTCACCCATTCGTAATCCTCGAGCTGGAGCACGTCGAACGCCCCCGCCCAGCCGAGCGGCAGGTTCATCCGCCGCACTTCGGGCGCGCGGGGATCGAGCACGCCCGGCAGATACGCCAGCACATGGCTGACATCGCACCCGCTCGCCGCGACCAAAGCCGCGGTCGACGCGGCGAGACTCGCCCCCGCCGCGTCAAGCGTCGCCTTCTGCGCGGCGCTCAAACTCCCCCGCACGCTCGGCATTGCGGCCGGCGCGAACGCCGCCACCGCCGCCGCGTCATAGATATACGGCCTCCCGTCGCCGTCGACCCACCACCATGGCTCGCCGACCTGGAAGCGTTTCACCAAACCGGCATCTTCGGCGATCGCCATCAATGCCGCCGCGACCGCCTGAAGGTACGCCATTGCCCCGCCATGCGCCGGCGACAGCAACGCCGAAGGCGGCGCCCAGCCGGTCTGCGCGGGCGATCCGTCGGCGGCGCGCTGCTTCCACGCCTCGGGGCAATGCTGGTCGAGCAATTCGTAGCTCAGCGACCAGATCACCTCATACCCCAGCGCCTTCGCGCGGCCCGCGAAATCGCGATGCCACACCGCGGCCGCGACGTTGATCGCGCCGCCGCTCGCGCTCGCCAGCCCGCCGTCGAGCCGGAAATAATGGCTCATGCCCACATAATGATTGATCGCCCCGCGATAGCCGAGCTGGAGCAGATTCCGCAGCACCCGCGCGGGCGTCAGATTGTAGCAATCGTCATAACCGGTCGCGATGCAGAGGCCATGCTCGGGCACGACGACGTCGCCGATCGCCAGCACCGATCCCGCGCCTTCGCACGCGATCGCGCTCATCTCCGCCCAGCCCTCGGCGGGCGCGGACAAGTCACCGGCGCTCCCGGTATAGCCCGGCGCGGTCAGCGACACGAACATCCGGTCGACATCCCCCGCCCATACCGGATCGGCCTCGCCCGGCAGCACGAACCCGCCGTCGAGCGCGGCGAAATCGAGCGACACTTGCGCATCCTCGGGATCGCCGCTCGCATAGTTCCACAACCGCACATACCAGGTGCGCGGATCGCCCGCGGCATCGCGTCCCTCGATCGTCAGCGTCGGGCCGTTGACCGCGTCGAGCGGCGTCACCCCCGCCGACCGCCAGCGGAACCGCAACCGGCAGCCGCGGAAATCGCGCGCCGTCGCGTAACGCAGCAGCGCATGGTCGATCGCGTCCTCGGCGCGCCAGATCAGCCCGGCGAGGTCGTCGCTGCGATAGAATACCGCATCGACGCGCAGCGCGTCGGGCGCCGTCGCCGTCACCGCCGCCATCATCGGCCGCGGAAAATCGACCGTCCAGTACACCGGATCGAAGCGCGAGACGACGCCTTCGCTCTGCACGGTGCGTTCCGTGGCGAGCCAATAGGGCATGTTGTTCTCCAAAATCCTCCCCGGCACGGGGAGGGGGACCGCCGACCGCAGGTCGGTGGTGGAGGGGGTTCGCCTTACGCGATCCGATTGAGGCCCGCCCCGTCCGTCAGCCTGCGGCTGCCACCTCCCCGTGAACGGGGAGGATCATGAATTTTCCAGCGCCGCCCGCACCGCCCGCGCCACTTGCCGGCTCGATCGTTGCAGCGCTTGCGGCGCCTCCCCCGCCGCGGCGTTGACCGTGATCGCCACGCGCACCTCGCGCGGCGCCGCGCCCATCGCCTCGATCCGCCCGCTCGCCGCCGGCACGAACAGCTCGGGCCCGCGCTCGCCGACCCAGTAAGGCCGCGCCGGCGACACCGGCCCGCCCGTCGCGCGCCCCGGCGATCCCGCCAGCAACCCGGCGAGCAGCGATCCCAACCCGCCGCCCGATCCGCCCGCCGCCGCCTGCACGCCGCCGCGCAGCGCCGCCGCTGCGATCGCGCCCGTCACCGACAGGATCGTCGCCTTCAGCTCCTCGAACCCCAACTTGCCCGTCCGCACCGCGCGCAGCAGCGACCCTTCGATCACGCGCCCCGCGCGCTCCGCCCCGGCCGCCAGCGGCCCGTCGAGCTCCCCACGCATCGCCGCCACGTCGCGCGCGAACCCGGTCGTGTCGGCGCGCACCGCGATCACCAGCCGCTCGATTTCCTCATCCATCGGGAAACATCTCCATCAGCGCGGCGAGGTCGACCGGCGCGGGATCATCGCCGCGCGCCGCATCGACCAGCGCGGCAAGCTCCGCCGGCGTCGCCGCCCAGAAGGCGCCGGGGCTCCACCCGAACAGCAGCCCGGCGAGCCCGGCGAGATGACTGGCGCTGTCCGCGAAGTTACCGCCCACCCAATATCTGCCCGATCAGCACCCGAAGCGCCGGCGTCGCGTTCGCGAGTCCCCCCGCCGCGACCCCCTCGCCGAACGCCTCGCGCGTCAGCCCGTCGGGCCGCGCGACGAGGCAATGCCAGAACAAGGCGACCAGCTCGCCGATCCCCAGCGCCCCCGCCGCCGCGCGCTCGACCAGCGCGAACAGCGGCCCCAATTCCTGCTCGGCCGCGACCAGCGCCGCAAAGCTCGGCCGCAGCACAAGGGTCGCCCCGCCGACCCGGACGCTCGCCTCGCCCCGCGCGGGGTTGGCCAGGCGCGATGAACCGGATTCGCCGTGCTCTTGCGAAAGCAGGGGCCCAGGGTCGCTTCGCCCTCCGCCATTCTGGGCTCCTGCTTTCGCAGGAGCGCTCGCTGGGGAGCTCACGCGCTCACCACCGCACCGGAGCTTTCGAGGCTCAAGGTATACGATCGCTCCCCGTTGAAATCCCCGGCATAATCGAGCCGCGTGACCAGGAAGCTGCCCGTCATCGTATCGCCGCTCTCAAAGCTCAGCCGGTAGTCGTCGAGCGCGCCCGACAGCGCGCTCGCCTTGATCCGGCACTCCGCCGCCGATCCGGTGAACACCCCCGCGCCCGACACGCTGACCGACCGCACCCCCGCCCCCGACAGCAATTCGCGCCACCCGCCCGAATCCTTGCTGGTGACCGCGACCAGCTCGCCATTGATGCTGAGCTGCGTCGTCCGCAGCCCCGCGACGGTCGCGTACACGACCGGCGTCGCGCCGTTCCCGACCTTCAACAGAAAGGCCGATCCTTTTTCCGCTGGCATGATGTTCCTTTCGAGATTCCCTCTCCCCTTGTGGGAGAGGGAGGGAGCTGACAAAGTCGGCGGAAGGGGTGAGGGGGAGTGAGGGGCAAAGGGTGTCCCCCTCACCCTTCCCACGCCTCCGGCGCGGGCCCCTTCCCTCTCCCACAAGGGGAGAGGAAATTTACGCCGCCAACAACTTCACCTGATACTCAACGCTCGCCGCCCATTCGCCGGGCCGGCTGCCGCTCACCCGCGCCCGCACGAAGCAGCAGCTTGCGATCCGCCACCCGTCCAGATCGCGCGCCACGCCTTCCACCGCGCCGCCCGCCGCCGCGGCGAGCGTGTGACACCGCGCCGGCGCATCGGCGCGGTCGCGCACGGTCAGCACCAGCCGCACCTCGCGGCCCGCTTTATCCTTGGTGCTCCAGTCCGCCGCCACGATCGGACCGAGTTCGGCCCACGGCGCCGACGCCTTGACCGGCGGCCCATCGAACACGCCGTTGACGGACGCGCCCAGCGCGTCGCGCACCCCCGCCAGCACCGCATCGGCCAGCGCCTGTTCCGCGCTCATCGCAGAACGCTCCCGATCCACACCAGCCGCGGATCGTCGAGCACCCCGCGCCCGGTCACCGTCACGCGGTCGCCGTCGATCGCGACATGCAAGTCGGGCAGATCGGCCGTCAGCGCCGCGGCGAGCCGGGTCAACGCCCGCCGCTGCGCGCGGTCGGCGGCGAGGATCGCGCGCGCCTCGAGCCGGGTCATGCCCGCACCGCCTGCGCCAGCGCGACGCGCCGGAACGGCCGCCACAACGCCGTGACCGCGGCGGGCGGCGGCTCGTTCGCGTCACGCTCGCTGTAGAGATGTGCGGCTAGCAGGACGATGCCCTGCCGCACCGGCGCCGGGATCAGCGGCCAGGTGGCGATCCACCCGGCCTGATACGCGATCTCGATCACCGCCGGCGGATCGCGCGTCACCCGCACCCAGCCTGCGGCCTCGGCGTCGAGATCGATCGCATAATCGTCGACCGCCATCGGCGTCACGTCGCCGCCGTCGACCGCCGAGACCTGGGTGATCGCCAGCACCGGCATCGCGCCGAGCGGCTGCCACGCGCGGCTGCCCGCCAGCCGTTCGGTCACCGCGCGCACGATGAGCACGCGGCCGAGGAATTGCTCGGCGAGCCCGAGCGCGCTTTCCGCGAACGCCGCGATCAGCGCGTCGTCATCGGCCGCCGCGACGCGTAGAGCGCGCTTGACCTCGGCCGCCGCCGCCGCGCGATCGCTCGGCCCGAGCGTCATCTCGCCCGGGCCGTTGGTTGTGAATGTCATGATGATTTCCTGAAAAATCCTCCCCGTTCACGGGGAGGTGGCAGCGCGCAGCGCTGACGGAGGGGGCGGGCAACAAGCGGTATCCGAGAAGGCCAACCCCCTCCGCCGCTGCGCGCCACCTCCCCGCAAGCGGGGAGAATTTTTGTCCTCAATACAGCGCGAGGATATCCGCTGCGGTCGTGCCGCTCGCCCGCACATATTGCGCGCGGAACGGCAGCAGCGCGCCCGCGGGGACGTTCTTCCACAGCTGGTCGGCGGCGCCGTCGACCCCGCGCATCGTGATGTCGCCCGCGGTGCCGACGTACAGCGCCTTGGGAATATCGCTCAGCGCATTGGCGTCGTGCGGCGTGACGGCAAGCGCCCGCCGCGCCGGCGCGGAGACTTCGTCGGTCAGGGATTGAAAGGAGTCGGTCATATTTGTCCTTCCTCCCTCTCCCCTTGTGGGAGAGGGTTGCGCAGACTTGGGTCGCGTCCTTCACGCGGCCCTAGTCGGAGCTGGGTGAGGGGGTGTAGGGCGGTCAGCGACTTGCCGGGGGCAAGTCGCAGCCCGGAACCGGCTTGCAAGGCAAGCCGAGGCGCGCTTGCGAGCGCTGGCGACGCCGCCGTCGGACGGGACGGGCTACGCCCGCCCGCCGCCCGGCCGCGTCGAGTCCTTGGTTTGCTCACGCAAACCAAGGCTCAACTTGCAGCGAACTTGAGCACCTTGATCGCTTCCGAATTGCTCACGCACCCGCCGACCCGCTTGACCGCGTAGAAATTGACGAACGGCTTGTTGCTGTACGGATCGCGCAGGATCGCCGTCTCCGAACGCTCGGCGATCAGATACCCCGCCTTGAAGTTCCCGAACGCGATCGCGAGCGCATTGGCGGCGATGTCGGGCATGTCCTCGCTCTCGATCACCGGATAGCCGAGCAAAGTCGCCGGCTGGCCCACCGCGATCCCCGGCGTCCACAGAAACGCGCCGTCCGACGTCTTGAACTTGCGGATGCGCGCCAGCGTCGCCGCGTTCATCACCCACACCGCGCCCTGGCGATACGGCGCGCGCAGCGTCTGGACGAGGTCGATCAACTTGTCCTGCGGGTTGGCGGCGAAGTCGCCCGCCGCACCCGATGGCACATATTGCAGCTGCCCGAACGTACGCGACGCATCATTCGCCGCCGACAACGTGCCGGTCAGGAACCCCCTGGGCCGGTTGGCCCCGTTGCCGCCCACGAACGCCGAACCCTCCGCCTTGGCGAATTCGGTCGCGATCTCCTCGGCCAGCCACGCCTCGACGTCGAATTGAGCGTCGTCGAGCATCGCCTGCGAGGCCGAGGGGTTGGCGTAGAGCTCGCCCATCGGCGGCGCGATCTCGTTGAACACCGGCGTCGCTGTCTCGGTCCGCGCCCCCGTCTCCGCCGCCCAGCCCGACGGCGCGCCGCCGGTCGTCACCAGCTTGCGATACCCCGCGCTGCCGACCTGCACGACATTGGCGACGCTGCGGATCGGCGAGATAGCCTTCAACGTCGCATCGATCACCGCATCGATCTCGCGCGGCAGGGCATAGCCGCCCGCGTCGCTCGTCGTCGCGGTGAACGACTTCATCTCGACCGTCGAGCCCGATCGCAAATAGCTCCCGAACCCGCTCGCGGCGGCCGCCCCGCCCGCCAGCACCGGCCGCGCCGCCGCCGCGGGCATCTCCACCCCCTCGAAACTCGCCTCCAGCGAGTCCGCCTTCACTTCGATCATGTGACTTTCTCCTTTGGACAAAAAGAAGGGGCGCGATCCACGCGGATCGCGCCCAATTCCCTCTCCCCTTGTGGGAGAGGGAGGGAGCTGCCGTCAGGCAGCGGAAGGGTGAGGGGGAGTGAGTGCGGAGTCCCCCTCACCCTTCCCACAAGGGGAGAGGGAGAAACCGCATGCACCCGCGCCAGCGGCTGCATCGGGCGCGCGACCAGGCTGATTTCGACGAGGTCGAGGTCGGTCAGCTCGCGCACGCGTCCCCGCCGCGCCGCGCGCACCCGATAGCCGAACGACAGCCCATCGACCGCCTTCGCCGCAACCAGCCTGGCGAGCGCCGGATCGTCGACCGCGCCGATCACGCGCAACCCCGTCGCGTCCACCGCGACCCGCTCGATCCGCCCCACGGGTGCCCCGCGATGCTGCCACAAGAGCGGCACATGCGCCGGCACCCGGATCGCGCCCGCCCTCACCACGTCCCCGCCGCGATCGACCCGGTCGAAGACGGCCGCGTACCCGGCGAACCTCACTACGTCGTGCTCCCGCGAAGGCGGGAGCCCAGGGTCGCGGGCGGCATCGCTCGTGATTCCGGATTCCTGCCCTCGCGCGGATACGACCGGGCTCACTTCACATACCCCGCAAACCCCAGCCGCACCGCGATCCCGACCAGCACCAGCGCGAGCAGCATCCGCGCCGCCCAGCCGATCAGCGCCTTCCACACCGAGCGCTTGGCGTCGCGCCACGCGCCCAAGAGCTCGCGCAGCTCCGCCATGTCCTTCTCCGCCGCCGCGTCGGAGAGGCCCAGCCGCGCCAGCGCCCGGCTCGCGCCGAGCTCGCCCGCTTCCTCGGCGATCGCGCGCAACGTCGCCATGTCCGCCCCCTCGCTGCGCCCCTGCGCGAACAGCTGCGCCAGAACCTCGCTCATGACAGCCCCACCGCCGCGCGTTTCTCCTCCGCGGTCAGGAAGTCCGCCGCGGTCACGCTCGCCCACAAAGCCGCGCGATCCTCCGCCAGCGCGGGCACGCGGTCGAGATCGACCGCCAGCGCCGCGTCCGGAAACCACCCCTTCAGCCCCTGCGCCAGCCCGCCCAGGATCGCCCCCGCCAGCGGCAGCACCGCGAGCCGCCACAGCGCGCGGTTGGCCTCGCGGTAATTGGCGTAGGTCGCATCGCCCGGCAGCCCGAGCAGCATCGGCGGCGCGCCGAACGCTAGCGCGATCTCGCGCGCCGCCGCCGCCTTCAGCGCGACGAAATCCATGTCCGCAGGCGTCATCGACAGCGCCTGCCACGTCAGCCCGCCTTCGAGCAGCATCGGCCGCCCGGCGTTGCGCTCGCCCGAAAAGCTCGCCTCCAGCTCGCGCTTCAACCGCTCGAACTGCGCGGGCGCGAGCGCCGACCCGTCTTTGGGATCATAGACCAGGGCCCCCGACGGCCGCGCGGCATTGTCGAGCAACGCCTTGTTCCACATCGCCGCCGCATTGTGGATCGCGATCGCCCCCGATGCCGCGCCGAGGCAGCCGAGCCCGAAATGGTCGTCGACCGGATTGAAGCTCTTGAGATGGATCAGCTCGGGCCGCGGCCCGTCGGGCGACAGCCGCGTCACGCGGTCGCCGACCTTGTAGCGATACGCCGCCGGCCAGCCGTTGGCGTCGGGCTCGACCGAGACGCGCTCGGGCCTGAGAGCGAACAATTCCCCCGCGCCGCCGCGCCCATCGTCGAGTACCTGCACGAACGCGTTGCCGTGGAGCAGCAGTTGCGCCGCGGCCGTCTCGAGCAACGCCTGCCCGCCAGAGCGCGCGCTCACCAAAGCCGCCAGCTCGGGTGAAGACGCGACCAGCGGCGCGTCGCCCACACTCTCCGCGACCAGCTTCACCGCGCGCTGCGCGATCGCATTGTCGACGAACCCGGCGCGCACCTGCGCCTCGTAACCGCGCGGCCAGTCGCCCGTCATCGCCGCCACGCCATAGCGCGACAAAACCGGCCGCGCCGCATCCGGCGCGGACTTGCGTCCGAAGAGTTTCATCGGTTCCTCCGAGGCCCGGAGTTAGCCACGCTAACTCCGGATTGAGCCGAGCGAGGCGGCCGGCGGAGCATCGCTCCGGCCGACGTCGCGGCTTTGCCGCGACGGTCTGTCGCTCCAGAAATTAACCATCACCCCCGCGGAAGCGGGGCCCCAGCTCCTTTGATCGCCGCATTCACATCGCCTGCGATTTAGCGAGTCAGCGGAGCTGAGTCCCCGCTTCCGCGGGGATGACGGATGGTTGCGTTTGTCCTACAATTTCCTGACCCGCGCCCTCGCCCGCCGCGACAGCAGCAACTCGCTCACCGCCCATACCAAAGCGTCGGCCCGATCCGGCGATCGCCCCGGCCCGGCATAGCCGCCCGCCGCCAGCATCCCGCACAATTGATCCTCGAGCGCGGGGAACGCGCCGGCGTGCCGCACCTTGCCCGCTTCGTAGCGCTGCGACACCGGCTCGGCTCGCGCGGTCTTGCCGCGGCTGGCATGGACGAGCCGCAGCGGCAACGCGGCATCCGCCCCGGTCAGCACGTGGCGCACCATTTCGCCGCCCTGGTTCTTTTCCGCGACCACGCAATCCGCGCGGACGCGCGCCGCGCACGCCGCCACCGCCGCCGCCCAGCCTGCGGGAGAAGCCCCCGCGACGCTCGCATCCTCGATGACATAGGCGATCCCGTCCTCGCCGATCCCGGCCGCGACGATTCCGCACGCGTCGCCATCACGGCCATCGCTGCCCGCGGGCGGATCGACTGCAACCACCACGCGCGCCAGCGGCGGCAGGTCCTTCGCCGCGACCCGGCACCGCTCGATCAGGCCGCGGCTCCACAACGCGCCCTGATGATCATCGAGCAATTCGCCGTCGAGCTCCTGCCGCCCCAGCCGCGTCCCGCCATATTGCTCCACCATCGCCGCCAGAAAGCTGTCGGGCAGGTGCGGATTGTCGCGGCTCCGCCCCTTGGTCACCGCGTTGTTCTTCTCGGCGAGCGCGACGACGTGATTGACCAGCGTCGTCTGCCGCGGCGTGGTGGTGACGAGCACGCGGGCGTCCTCTCCCTCGCGCAGCCCGAGCATCAGATTGTCGAACGCCGCGTCGCCGCGCGGCCCCCATTTGCCGATCTCGTCGCACCAGCCTGCGCGATGCTGTGGGCCGCGCAGCACCTCGGGCGCGCTCGCCGCATAGACCGTCATCACCGCCTGGTTCGGAAAATGCACTTCGCCGCCCGTTCTCCACCATCGCGTCGCCAGCCCGCGCGACTTCGCCACGGCCAGCACCCCGGCGGGCCCGGTGACCATCACCCGGCAAGCGTCGTCGAACGTCGCGCCGACCAGCGCGAAATGGCCGCCGGGAAAGCGGTGCGCCATTTCGGTCAGCCATTCCGCGCCGGCGCGCGTCTTGCCGAACCCGCGCCCGGCCATGATCAGCCAGACCAAAGGCTCGCCGTCGGGCGGCAATTGCCCGTCATGCGCCCATAACGGCCAGCGCACGAGAAATTCGCGCCGCTGATCCATCGTCAATTGCTCCAGCACCCAGTCCAGGTGCCTGGGCGGCAAGTGCGCGCACTCGACAACCATCGCGCGGTCCGCGGCGATTTGTTCGGGCGCCATCATTCTGCTTCGTTCGCCATCCGTTTGCGGACCGCCGCCAGCGCCTTGCGCAGCGCTGCGTTGGTTTCGTCGCGCGTCGCCGCGATCGGCCGGATGCCGCGCCGCAGCCGTGATTCGCCGTTGCGCGCGCTGCGATACTGGCGCAGCACCGCCAGCGCGCGGTCGAAATCGAACGGCGGCGGCGCATCCGGCGTGGCGCGCGTGGGATCGGCGGGCGCCAGCGGCTGGCCCGCCCCGCCATGCTCCAGCACCAGCGCCTCGATCGTATCGTACCCCGTCGCCAGCGCCTCGCGCCATTGCTCGACGAACACCGGGTCGCGCGCCCGGTGGTAATAGGCCGTGGAAATATCGATCCCGGCCTGTTCGGCCGCCATCCGGACGTTGCAGGTATAAGCGAGCGTGTCGAGGAACACCTGGCGCTTGCGCGGCGAAAAGGCGTTCGCCTTGGCCTTGCGCCGCCGCTGCGGCTTGCAGTCCTGGCGTCCCACGACGACTTCATATTCGACGCCCTGCCGTGTCTGTCCCATCTCGTCCCCGTCGCATCCGCAAGAAGAGCATGCGGCGAGCGACGCCGCCCCCCGGCCATCCGCCAGGCGGCGCGGCCTGCCGCGCATCTTTCGCAAAAATTTCTGATTCCGCCGGTCAGCCGCTTGCGGGCGCTCGCGCCCCGCCGGCGACTCGCAATTCTCACCGTTCCTGATATGTACCCAAACAGCGTTACGCTGTCAAGCACTTTTATCCTATTTGGTAAACTCATTGATTCCGAGCGTAGGGCGAGACCTAACATGGAGCAGGAAGATGCCCGGGAACGGCGCGCCTGCACGGTGCGTTGCCCCGGAAACCAACAGGAAGGATGCCGCCCATGCCCCGTTTGCCGACCATGCTCGCACCGCTCGCGCTCGCCGCCGCCCTCGCCGCCTGCGGTTCGCGCAGCGATATCGCCGTCACCAACACCACCGACACGACGACCACCGCCACCACGAACGACGCCGCCGCGCCCCCGACCGACAATATGACGATGGTCGCGGCCACTCCGACCGGCCAGCAATTCGCCGATATCGTGGCGAAAAGCGACGCGTTCGAGATCGCCAGCGCCAGGCTTGCGCAGACCAACGCGGACGCTGCCGCGGTCAAGTCCTTCGCGGCAAAGATGATCGCCGCGCACACCGATTCGACCGCGAAGATCAAAAAGGCCGCCGCCGCCGCCAGCCCGGCGATCACCCCCGACCCCGCCTTGACCGCAGACCAGCAATCGCAGCTCGACGAGCTCGGCAAGCTCAAGGGCGCGGATTTCGACCGCGCCTATATCGCGGGTCAGGTCGCCGCGCACGACCAGGCGCTCGCGCTGGTGCGGCTCTACGCCGACAAGGGCGAGGTCCCCAGCCTGAAGGCCGCCGCCGCCGAAATCGCGCCCGTCGTCCAGGATCACGTGGTGATGCTCCGGGCCTTGAGCATGAAATAGCCGCGCTATTTCATGAAATCCTCAAGGCCCAGGCCGGCGGATCGGCGCAGCCGAACCCGACCGGCGACGCAGGATCCACTCCCGCGTCGGATGTGCGTAGCGGGACGCCGCACCCTCCCGCGCATCCCCCCTCGCCCCGCGCGGGCCGGGCCGTTGGCGGCGAAATGGCGCGGCTGTCTCGCCGCCGGCGGCGCAAATGCGACGAACCGATTGCAACTTTGCCGCGCGAGCGCAGTTTACAACGCGCTTGCCGTGCCCCCGCCTTGTTTGGCATAGGGCGCTTCAGCGGCGGGCCATCGATTCCGTCCGCCCAACTCAGGGGATGCCCAAATATGAAGAAGCTTTTGATCGTCGCCGCCTCCGCCAGCCTTTTCTCGCTCGCCGCGTGCGGGCATGAAACGCCGGCCGCGGACAACGTCGTCGCCAACGCCGAGAACACCGCCGACGTGCTCGAGAATCAGGGCGACATGATCGAGGCGAACGCCGCGAACGCCGCCGACGCTATCAAGGATTCGGCCGCGAACACCGCCGCCGCGCTCGACAACAAGGCCGACGCGGTCAAGGCGACCGCCGAGAACAAGGCCGACGCGATGGACAAGGCGCACTGATGCGATAGGCGCGGCGACGACCGCGCCGGTGCGCGCCGCGCAATCGCATCAACGGACGGCGGACGGGTAAGGCCCGATCCGGCCGACGGCTTGGCCGGCGGCACCGTCTCAAGAGAAAGATCGACCCGCCGGTGCACGTCATCGGCGGGTCGTTTTTCGTTTAGGCTATGTCGCTTCCAGCGCCGCCGCCCACGCCGCAATCTCCTCATTGAAGTGCCGCTCGACCACGACATCCCCCGCCAACGCCCGCTCGGGGTCGATTTCCGCCGACCCTTCCCACTCCCACGTCGCATTGCCCGACAGCCGCACCATCCCGTCGGGCGCGGCGCATCCCCGCACCAGACCGCCGCGGTTGTACACCGTCACCTCGCTGTCGAAGTCCGCGCGCTCGGTCAGGCACGCCGCGAACAAAGACGCCGCCATCGCGCTCCCGCAGCTGTCGGTCAGCCCGACCCCGCGCTCGTGCGTGCGCACATACAGCCCCTCCAGCCCGCGCACCTCGACGAACGACACGTTGGCGCGATTGGGCAGCCAGTC
>JAFEEZ010000021.1 GCA_018240825.1 Pseudomonadota bacterium
ACAGCCGCGCCGATGTATGGCCCAGCCTCGAATCGGTCGAACGCGCGGTGTCGCGGCTTTACCCCAATGTCCGCATCGACGCCGACGGACCCAAGGAGCTGCAAGTCCATGTCGAGCGCCAGGACCTCGACGAAATGCTCGGCAACCTGATCGAAAATGCGGCGAAATATGGTGGCGGCAGCGTGTTCGTCACGGTCGGCGCGCAGGCCGGGTTCATCGAGTTCCTGGTCGAGGATGACGGCATGGGCATCCCCGAGGAGGAGCGCGTCCGCATCTTCGATCGCGGCGTGCGGCTCGATACGGGCAAGCCCGGGACCGGACTCGGCCTGGCGATCGTGCGCGACGTGGCGGAGATTTACGAGGGTACGGTCGGTTTGGAAGAGAGCGAGGATCTGGGTGGATTGCTCGTCCGGTTGCGGCTGCCCGCGGCGACCTGATTTGCCGGTCAAGCTTCCCGTCATCGTCAACACGAACGGCGGCGCCGCGTCGAAAATGGGCGACAAGCTCGTCCCGGCGCTGACCGAGGCGTTCGAGGCGGCGGGCGCGACCGCGATGATCGAACCGCTCGACGGCGACGACATGCCCGCGGCGATCGAAAAAGCCGCCAAACAGGGCCGCGTCGTCGTGGCCGGCGGCGACGGCACGGTGTCGTGCGCGGCGCAGCAACTCGCGGGCGGCGAGACGGAACTCGGTTTGCTCCCCCTCGGAACGCTTAACCATCTCGCGCGAGACCTGGGGTTGCCGACCGATCTGGACGCGGCGGCGAAGGTTGCCGTCAGGGGTGAAGCGACCGCGATCGACGTCGCGGAAGTCAACGGAAGGGTGTTCGTCAACAACGCGTCGATCGGGCTCTATCCGTTGATGGTGCGCGAGCGGGAAGGATTGCAGGACGGCAAGGGCTGGCCCAAATGGCTGTCGACGCTGCCTGCCGCCTATGCTGCGCTCGAGCGATTGCCGTATCGCCGGTTGCGGCTCGATCTGGGAAAAGGCGAGCGGACGATCGTCACGCCGCTGCTGTTCGTCGGGAACAACACCTATTCGCTCGACAGGGGTGCGATAGGACGGCGCGAGTCGCTCACCGACGGCAAGCTGTCGGTCTATGCGGTGGCGCATCGCAGCCGGTTGTCGCTGTTGTGGTTCGCCGCCCGCGCGCTGGCCGGGCGCGCGCGGCGCGAGCTGGACTTTGTCACGCTCGGGGAATGCGAGACGCTCAAGGTCTGGTCGACCGGCGACAGCATCGAGATCGCGCTCGACGGCGAAGTGCAGCGGCTCGCATCGCCGCTCGAATTCCGCATCCGGCCGGGGGCGTTGAAGGTTATTACCGGCTAGGCGGGGACGGTCATGCTGCGCATCGCCTCCGCAGCGATCGCGACGCTCTTCTTGCGCGCGGCCACGTCATAGATCGAGCTGGAAATCATCACCTCGTCGACGCACGTGCGCCCGACGAACGCGGCCAGGCCGTTCGCGACCGTATCGGCCGCTCCGATCGCCGAGCATTGCAGAACGTGGTCGAGAATCGCGGCGTGCTGCGGCGGCAGGCTCTCGCGATAACCGGCGACCGGCGGCGGGAGCTGGCGAGGGTTCCCCGTGCGCAGCGCGACGAACGCCTGGGCCTGCGAGCTGGCGAGATATTCGGCCTCGTCATCGGTATTGGCGGCGAAGACGTTGAGCCCCGCCATCGCATAGGGCTTGGCGAGCGTCGCCGACGGGCGGAAATCGCGGCGGTAGATCGCGAGCGCGTCGTCGAGCGCGTCGGGCGCAAAATGCGAGGCGAAGGCGTAGGGCAGGCCGAGCATCGCGGCGAGTTGCGCGCCGAATGTGCTGGAGCCAAGGATCCACAGTTCGGGGGTCGCGCCCGCACCTGGAGTCGCGCGGATACCGGTGCGGCCGTCGTCGGCGAAATAGCTCTGCAATTCGAGCACATCGCGCGGGAAGGCGTTGGGGTCGCTGTCGAGCGTGCGGCGGATCGCCTGCGCCACGCGCTGATCGCTGCCCGGCGCGCGGCCGAGCCCGAGGTCGATCCGGCCAGGAAACAACGCATCAAGCGTACCGAACTGCTCTGCGATCACCAGCGGCGCGTGGTTGGGCAGCATGATCCCGCCCGCGCCGACGCGGATGGTCGAGGTCGCCGCGCCGACATGCGCAATGACGACGGCGGTCGCCGAACTCGCAATCCCCGCCATACCGTGATGTTCGGCGACCCAATAGCGGTGGTAGCCGCTCTCCTCCGCATGGCGCGCCATGTCGGCGGCGTTGGCGAGCGCCTGGCCGACGCTGCCGCCTTCGACGACAGGGACGAGATCGAGCAGCGAGAAGGCGGTCATGGCATCCACATGGTGTGACGCCGACCAACTCTCAACCGTCATGCCGGACTTGTTCCGGCATCCAACTATCCGCCGGCGATCGCTCGCGGCGCGCTGGACCCCGGCGCAAGGCCGGAATGACGGCCACCTAGAACTTCACACCGTACCGCAACGCCAACCCGTAATCGTCGGGTAGACTGGCGAAATTGCCCGGATCGCGGCGGTAGAAGAGGTTGGACTCGACGCTGCCGCCCCATAACGACCAGCCATAGGCGAACTCGACATCGAGTTCCCGGCCGGTCGGGGCGAGGTTCAAAAACTGCCGCGTATAATCCGACACCCCGACCGTGCCGACATAACTCCACGCGGTCGGCAAGTTCAGGCTCAATCCGCCGCCCGACACGCGCAGCGGTTGCGCGATGCGCAAGCCGGCGCGGTCGGTTTTGCCGAACAGACCGATCTTGGCGAGATCGGCGCTGAAGGCGTTGGTCCTGACCGTCCCGCCGCCATCGAGCCCATACCGCAAATCGGCGATCGTCCAGCCCTGGCGCCATGCTCCGCCGATCGACCAGCCGTTGCCGGCGTCGAACCGCGCGGTTGCGTCGAGGAACCAGCTCGTCGCACGCGGCGCCCCGAGGCCGGCGCTGAACCTTGCGCCGAGCAAAGTGTCGCTCTCGGCCAGCCGGCTCGCACCGATCCACAAGCCGAGCGGCCCGAAGCGGCGGTCCACCGCCATCCCGAGGCGGCTGTAATTGTACGGACGATACCGATAGGCGACGCCCGGCAAGACTTCCCGGTCGCCGCGGACAAGCGCCGCGCCGCTCTCGACCGACGTGGTGATGCCCCAGCGGCCGAGTTGCTCGCGCACGGCGAAAGAGCCCCCGGCGCGGCTGTCAAACCCGAGGCTGGTCAACGGGTCGCGCGCGACGAGGAAGGCGGGTGCGTTCTGTCCGGCCAGCCTGGCGGTCAGGCCCTGACCCCCTTCCGCGAAGCCGATCGCGAAGCTCGCCTTGGCGCCGAGCCGCTGGACGATGCTGCCTGAGATGGCCCGCGATTGCTCGGCGTCGGCGCGGCTGAGGTTGAGACCCGTCATCACTGCGCCGCCGCCCTGAAACGGCGCGATCGTCACTGCAACGCTGGTCGCGCCACGGTCGAACGCCTTGGTCTGCGTCTTGGCGGTCAGCACCCCGGCGAGCGTGCGTTGCGGCCCTGTCCGGTTGATCGTGCGCGCGAGGTCGAGCGCGAAGGCGCGGTCGAACCCGTCGAGGATCACCGCGCCCAGCGTGCCGGTCCGCGCGTCGCCCATCGGCGCCGACAGCGTGCCGTTGAGCGTGTCCGACACCGGTGCGCCGGTCGTGGTCGTGGTTGCGCCGAGCGGCGAGAACGCCTTGGTCAGATCGAGCACCCCGCGACCATAGACCGCGTCGGCGCCCGTCGCGCCCGCATCGCGCGCGCTGGTCAACAGGATCTGGACGATCTGCGCGCCCGACAAGGTCGGAAACGCCTGCGCGAGCAGTGCCGCCGCTCCAGCGATCTGGGGGGCGGAGAACGAAGTGCCCGACCACAGGCAGACCTGCGTGTCATTGCACGGCGCGCGGACATTTTCGCCCACCGCGGCGAGATAGAATTGCTCCTCCGGCCCCGTGCCGGCGCGGTCGCTGAAGCTGGAGATCGTGTCGCCGCCCGCCGTCCGGCTGTTGTTGGGCCCGACCGACCCCGCGATGATCACCAGATTGCGGGCATTCCCGCTGTTGACGATCCCGGCGCCGAACGGATCGGGAGTCGCGCTGCCGTCATTGCCGGCGGAGACCACGATGATCACGCCCTTCGCGGTCGCGCGGCCGACCGCCGCGATCACCGCGGCCGACGGCGGGTCGCCGCCGAGCGACATGTTGATGACGCGCGCGCCGTTGTTGGTCGCCAGGTCGATACCCTTGGCGATATTGGCGTCGTCGAAACTGCACCCGGAATCGGGGCCGGTCGTATTCGCACAACTGCCCGGTGTGTCGGCGCGCGCCATGATGATCGTTGCATCGAACGCGACGCCCTGGGTGCCCGCGCCGTTGCGCACGCCCGCGATGGTGAATGCGACCGCGGTGCCGTGGCCGTCCTGATCGTCATAGCTCGCGCCGCCCGCGACGTTGGCGGAGGCCGGGTCGACCCGCCCGACGAACTGGTCGCTCGCGATGTCGAGACCTGAATCGACCACACCGACCTTGATGCCGCGCCCGGTGCCGCCGTTGTTGTAGGCGACCAGCGCGTTCGCCGACACCGCGCCGACCGTCGCGCGATATTCGCTGGTGTCGAAGCTGCTGGGGGTCGGCGTGGGCGTCGGGGCGGGAACCGGTGTCGGCGTGGGCGTCGGGGCGGGAACCGGTGTCGGCGTGGGAGTCGGAGCGGGCGCTGGCGTTGGCGTCGGCGTGCTGGCGACGCCTCCTCCGCCGCCACATGCAGCGGTCGCCAGAAAACATGTCAGGGCCGCCGACTGCAACAACCGTACGCGCGCGATAGTCATGCCGATGTCCACCCCTTCTCGGCAAATCATGGATCAGCCTTGCTTTACGCGGCCTTAAAATCTCCTGCGGGCGCCCGCCTTGCTCCACGTCAACGCGGTGCGTAGAGGCACCGCGCATGATCCCGCGCCTCGCCTCGATCCGCAACTGGATTTTCGATCTCGACAACACGCTCTATCCGCATGGCGCGCGGCTGTTCGAACAGGTCGACCGGCGGATCACCGATTACATCGCGCGGCTGTTCCAGGTCGACCGCGATGAGGCATATCGCATCCAGAAGGGCTATTTCCACACGCGCGGCACGACGCTCGCCGGGCTGATGGCCGAGCACGGCGTCGATCCGTATCATTATCTCGCGGACGTCCACGACATCGAGATGGATATGCTGGAGGAGAACTCCCCGCTTGCCGCCGCGATCGCGAAGCTGCCGGGGCGCAAGATCGTGTTCACCAATGCCGACGCGCCGTATGCGACGAAGATCCTCGCGCGGCTCGGCCTAGGCGAAAGCTTCGAGGCGATCCACGACGTCCACGCGCTCGATTACCGCCCCAAGCCCGAGCCTTCGGCCTATCGCAGCCTGTGTGACGCCTATGGTCTCGACCCGCATGAGTGCCTGTTCGCCGACGACATGGCGCGCAACCTGAAACCCGCCAAGGCAATCGGCATGACGACGCTATGGGTCGACAATGGCAGCGAACAGGCGGAAAGCGCCGAGCGCGACCATATCGACTTCGCGACCCGCGACGTCACGCACTGGCTGCGCGAGATACTGGAGGAAGCATGACGAACCTGGCCGCGACGATCGACGCCGCGTGGGAAGATCGCGCGAACGTCTCGACCGGCACGACCGGTGCGGTGCGTGATGCGGTAGAGGCGGCGCTGGCGCTGCTCGATTCGGGCGAAGCGCGGGTGGCGGAGCCGTCGGGCGACGGGTGGGTGGTCAATCAGTGGCTCAAGAAAGCGGTGCTGCTCTCGTTTCGCTTGAACGACAATGAAGTGATCGACGGCGGCGCGGCGGGCGCGCCGGCGTTCGACAAGGTGCCGTCCAAATTCGCCGGGTGGGGTGAGAACCGCTTCCGCGACGCGGGTTTTCGCGTCGTCCCCGGCGCGGTGGTGCGACGCGGGTCGTTCATCGGCAAGAATGCGATCGTGATGCCGAGTTTCGTCAATATCGGCGCCTATGTCGGCGAGGGGACGATGGTCGACACCTGGGCGACGGTCGGCAGCTGCGCGCAGATCGGCAAGAACGTGCATCTGTCAGGCGGCGCGGGGATCGGCGGCGTGCTCGAGCCGCTCCAGGCCGACCCGGTCGTGATCGGCGACAATGCCTTCATCGGCGCGCGCAGCGAAGTGGTCGAGGGCGTCCGGATCGGCGAAGGCGCGGTGCTGTCGATGGGGGTGTTCATCGGCAAGTCGACCAAGATCGTCGATCGCGCGACCGGCGAGGTGACGATGGGCGAAGTGCCGCCTTATGCAGTCGTCGTGCCCGGTTCGATCGGCGGCGGGGACGGGAAGCCGGGCCTGTATTGCGCGGTGATCATCAAGCGGGCCGACGCGCAGACGCGCGCAAAGACGAGCATCAACGAATTGCTGCGGGATTAGTATCGCCGGGATGACGCGTAAAGGAGTTGGCCGGGATGAAGTCTGTCTATTTGCTGCTCGCTTTCCTCGCCGGCCCGGCGGTCGCGCAGGACATTCCGGTGCTCGACCCGACCAGCGTGCCGGTCGCCAGGGCGCAGGTGGTCGCGACCTATCCGCACGACCCTGAGGCCTATACCGAAGGCCTGTTCTACGAGAACGGCCGACTGTGGGAATCGACCGGCACCGTCGGCAAGTCGGGCATCCGCAAGGTCGACCTGATGACCGGCAAGGTGCTGATGCGCGCCGCGGTCAACCCGCCGCTCTATGGCGAGGGAATCGCGCCATGGGGCAACCAGATTCTCAGCCTGACGTGGAAGAACCAGGTCGGGTTCCGCTGGTCGAAGGACAAGCTCAAGAAGATCGGCGAGTTCAAATATGACGGCGAGGGCTGGGCGCTGACCAGCGACGGCGCCAGCCTGATCATGTCCGACGGCACGCCGGTGTTGCGCTTCATCGACCCCGCGACGTTCACCGTCCGCCGCACCATCACGGTCACGCACGACGGCAAGCCGCTGATCAACCTCAACGAGCTTGAATATGTCGATGGCGAAATCCTCGCCAACGTCTGGCTGACCGACCGCATCGCGCGGATCGACCCGGTGAGCGGCCACGTGATCGGCTGGATCGACGTCGCCGAGCTGCACCGGCAATCGGGCGCGACCGGGGAGAACGACGTGGCGAACGGCATCGCCTGGGACGCGAAGAAACGACGGCTGTTCGTGACCGGCAAGAACTGGCCGTACATTTTCGAGATCAAGGCGCCGAGGGATGCTGTCTCGACACCTTAACACTTGGGCCTTATCCGCGCCGCCAAAGATCATTTGAGAGGACTCCCGACAACATGACCATCGCCAGCAAGGTGCTCGACCGCGTGCTCGTGCTCGAAATGGTGCGCGTCACCGAAGCCGCGGCGATCGGCGCGTCGACGCTGATCGGGCGCGGCGACGAAAAGGCGGCCGACGCCGCCGCGGTCGAGGCGATGCGCGCGGCGCTCAACGAGCTCGCGATCGACGGCACCGTGGTGATCGGCGAGGGCGAGCGCGACGAAGCGCCGATGCTGTTCATCGGCGAAAAGGTGGGATCGGCGATCGGCACAGGCCCGAAGATCGACATCGCGCTCGATCCGCTCGAAGGCACGACGATCTGCGCCAAGGCCGGGCCGAACGCGCTCGCGGTGCTGGCGATTTCGGAAGAAGGCAATCTGCTCAACGCGCCCGACGTGTACATGGACAAGATCGCGGTCGGGCCGGGCTATCCCGACGGCGTGATCGACCTCGACAAGTCGCCGACCGAGAACGTGCGCGCGATCGCCGCGGCGAAGGGCGTGAAGTCGAACGAGATCATCGCCTGCGTCCTCGACCGCCCGCGCCACGAGGCATTGATCGCGGAGTTGCGGTCGATCGGCTGCGGGGTGATGCTGATCGGCGATGGCGACGTCGCGGGTGTCATTGCGACGACCAACCCCGACACGACGATTGACGTCTATATGGGCTCAGGCGGCGCGCCGGAGGGCGTGTTGGCCTGCGCCGCGCTTCGCTGCGTCGGCGGGCAGTTCAAGGGGCGGCTGCTGTTCCGCAACGACGACGAACGCGCCCGCGCCCGAAAATGGGGGATCGAGGATCTCGACAAACAATACGATCTGTCCGAACTCGCCAAGGGCGACTGCATCTTCGCCGCGACGGGCGTGACCGACGGCTCGCTGCTTGACGGCGTCAAGCGGCAGGGCGCGAAGATGACGACCAACTCGGTGGTGATGCGCGCGAGTTCGGGCACGGTGCGCTGGGTCAAGGGCGAGCATCGGATCGGTTGATTGACCCGCCGTCGGGTCGGCGGCACCGTGTGCGGCGAGGGAGAATCGCTATGCGCAAGGGTTTGATTGCGGTTGCGTTGTTGATCGGGGTCAGCGCCGGGGCGCTCGCCCGTCCGCAGGCGGCAATCCCCGTCGCCGTCCGCGACGTCGCCGACCAGTTCACCTACACGCGCGTCATGGTCCCGATGCACGACGGCGCGAAGATGGAGACGGTGATCATCGCTCCCAAGGGCAAGGTAAAGTTGCCTATCCTGTTTCAGCGCACCCCCTATGGCGTGCCCAGCGCGCTGCCGGCGCAACTCCCGGCGAGCTGGAAGCCGCTCGTCGCCGACGGCTATATCTTCGTGTTCCAGTCGATGCGGGGGCGGTTCGGGTCGGACGGCAAATTCACCCTGTCGACCAGCGTCAAGACATCGCCGAACGAAGCGACCGATGCCTATGACAGCATCGACTGGCTGGTGAAGAATGTTCCGAACAACAACGGCAAGGTCGGGATGTGGGGCGTGTCCTATCCCGGATTCGCCGCCGCGGTCGCGCTCGCCAAGCCGCACCCGGCGCTGAAGGCGGTCAGTCCGCAAGCGGCGTGGGTCGATTACTGGATGTCAGACGACCTTCATCGCAACGGCGCGCTGCGGCTGAGCTATGCGACCGAATGGGTCTATTCGCTGCAGAACGACAAGACCCAGAACAAGGAATTGAGCCTCGACGGCATGACCGACGCCTATGACTGGTACCTGAAGATGGGGCCGGTCGAGAATATCGAGAAGAATGTGTTCAAGGGCAGCGTGCCGTTGTTCAACATGCTGCTCGATCACCCCGATCACGACGCATTCTACACCGACCAGAACTGGCAGAAGTCGCTCGGCAAGACGACCGTGCCGACGCTCAACGTCGCGGGCTTCTGGGACCAGGAGGATCCGTGGGGCTCGTGGCAAATCTACGCCCAGCAGAAAAAGAACGACCCCGACAAGCTGGCGCAAATCGTTTCGGGTCCGTGGAACCACGGCGGATGGCAACGCAAGGGCGACTTCCTTGGCCCGATCCCGCTCGGGACCGAAAGCGGGACCGAATTCCAGACGCAGATCCAGGCGCCGTTCTTCGCCTATTGGCTGCACGGCAAGGGGCCACGGCCGGACTTCACCGCGAAGACGTTCCAGTCGGGGTCGAACGTGTGGAAGACCTATGCCGCCTGGCCGCCCGCGGGCGCCAAGCCGACCGACCTTTACCTCCACGACGACGGCAGCCTGTCGTTCACCGCGCCCGCGGCGGGCGAGGGATGCCGCGATTACGTCAGCGATCCCGCCAACCCGGTGCCGTTCCGCATGCGCCCGATGAGCCGCACCTATGCGACGCCCGACTGGCGTTCGTGGGAGAGCGACGACCAGCGCTTCGTCGACCACCGGCCGGACGTGCTCGGTTATGTCTCTGCGCCGCTGGACAAGGACGTGACGGTGACCGGCGAGATTGCGGCGAAGCTGATGGCTTCGACCAGCGGGACCGACAGCGATTTCGTCGTCAAGCTGATCGACGTGCTGCCCGACGATTATGTCGACACCAGCAAGACCAACTGGGCGCTGGGCGATTACGCGAAGACGTTGAACGGCTACCAGCTGCCGATCGCGATGGACGTGCGGCGCGGTCGCTTCCTCGCCAGCGACACCAACCCCCAGCCGCTGGTGCCGAACAAGGTGATCGCCTGGGACGTGCCGCTTCGCGATCACGACCATGTGTTCAAGAAGGGGCACCGCATCATGGTCCAGATTCAGTCGACCTGGTTCCCGGTGATCGACCGCAACCCGCAGACCTTCGTCCCCAACATCATGCGCGCCAAGGCCAGCGATTTCGTCAAGGCGACGCAGCGCGTGTGCGCGGGTTCGAAGATCGTGCTGCCGGTGATGGGATGACGCCAAGATTGTATTAATCGGGCCGCGTCTATGTTTTCCCCAGGGGGAGGCCGCGCAACGATGCTCGCGAAGCTGAAATCACTGCACGGGGAGATTCTCGCGGGTATCGCGACGCTGGAGAGCATCGTTTCGGCCGATTCGCCCGATCCGGCGGCGCTTGCGCGGGCCCGTTGGCAACTCACCCGCGCCAGTCGCAATCGCGGTCTGTTGATCGCCGGGGACATCTTCGCCGCCATCGAGCGCTCCGGCCGGATCGACGCCGGTGCTCTGGCCGCGCTGCGGGCCGATCATCATGCGGCGATCGCCGCTTCCTCGCGCCACATCGCGGCATGGACGCCGGAACGTATCCTGTCCGATTGGCCCGGCTATCAACAGGCGTCCGCGAAGCACCGCGCGTCGATGCGGGAGCGGATCGCGGCCGAGCAATCCGCGCTCTATCCAATCCTCGAACGGATCGAACACGGCTAGTTCTTCAGCCGGTAGCCGGTGCGGAAAATCCAGGCGATCAGCGCAAGGCACAGCAGCAGGAACCCCCCTGTCGCCGCCAGGCTGATCCGGATGTCGACATCGCCCTTGTCGAAGAACGCCCAGCGGAATCCGCTGACCAGATAGACGACCGGGTTGAACAGGCTGACCGTCCGCCACGGCTGGGGCAGCATGTCGATCGAATAGAAGGCGCCGCCGAGGAAGGTGAGCGGGGTGATCAGCAGCGCGGGGACGAAGTTGAGCTGTTCGAACCCCTTGGCCCAGACGCCGATGATGAACCCGAACAGGCTGAACGCCAGGCTGGTCAGGATCAGGAACGCGACCATCGCGAACGGGTGCGCGATCGGAATCGGCACGAACGCCGCCGCTGTCGCGAGGATGATCAGGCCGAGGATCACCGATTTGGTCGCCGCCGCGCCGACATAGCCGAGCACCATTTCCATCGAACTGATCGGCGCCGACAGCAGTTCGAAGATCGTGCCGGTGAATTTGGGGAAGTAGATGCCGATCGACGCGTTGCTGATCGATTGCGTCAGCAGCGACAGCATGATGAGGCCCGGAACGATAAAACTGCCATAGCCGACCCCGCCGACCTGATTTATCCGCGACCCGATCGCGCCGCCGAACACGACGAAATAGAGGCTGGTGGTGATGACGGGCGTGACCAGGCTCTGCCACAGGGTGCGGAGCGCCCGGGCCATCTCGAAGCGATAGATCGCATAGACGCCATGGAGGTTCATGCTCGGTCCTCCATCAATTTCCGCCGTTCCCCGGCGAAAGCCGGGGTCCAGTCCACGAAGAACGCGCGCAATAGCGCGCCCGCGCCGCCGCGCGGTTTTCTATTGTCGTGCTGGACCCCGGCCTTCGCCCGGGACCGATCGGAATGAAGATGGGGGCCGATCACTTTCCGCCCTCCTTCACCAGATCGACAAAGATGTCCTCCAGACTCGACTTTGACGTTTCGAGGTCCTTGAAGCCGATCCCGACGTCGGCGAGCTTGCGGAGCAGCGACGGGATTCCGGTGCGTTCGGCCTGCGCATCGAATACATAGCGCAGCGTCTTGCCGTCATTCTCGAGGCTCAGGCGCCATTCCGCAAGATCGGCCGGAATCGCGGTCATCGGCTGGGACAACGCGACATCCAGTTCGCGCTTGCCGAGCTTCTTCATCAACGCGGCCTTCTCGTCGACCACCAGCAACCGACCGCCCGAAATTACGCCCACGCGGTCGGCCATTTCCTCGGCTTCCTCGATATAGTGCGTGGTCAGGATGATCGTCGTTCCCTTTTCCCGAAGCTTGTGCACCAGCTTCCACATGTCGCGGCGCAGTTCGACATCGACCCCTGCGGTAGGCTCGTCGAGGAACAATATGTCGGGCTCGTGGCTCAGCGCCTTGGCGATCAGCACGCGCCGCTTCATGCCGCCCGACAGTTCCATGATCTTCGACTTGCGCTTGTCGTAAAGCGACAGGTCCTTGAGCACTTCGTCGATATGGTTCGAATGCGGCGGATAGCCGAACAGCCCGCGACTGAACCGGCAGGTCGCCTCGATCGTTTCGAACATGTCGGTGGCGAGCTCCTGCGGCACCAGCCCGATCTGCCGCCGCGCGCGCTTTGGCTGGCGGATCGCGTCGCAACCGCCGGCGGTGATCGTGCCGGTCGACGGCGTGACGATGCCGCAGATGATGCTGATCAACGTCGTCTTGCCCGCGCCGTTCGGCCCGAGCAGCGCGAAGATTTCGCCCTTGTTGATGTCAAGATCGATCGCGTGGAGCGCGTGGACGCCCGAGGCATAGGTCTTGGACACGCCGCGGACGGATAGGATCGGATCGGTCATGCAGTCCCCTTGAGCCGCGAAGATGGGGAAGGGGGCTGCGACGTGCAACCTGCCCCATTCGTCGTGCTGAACTTGTTTCAGCGTCCATATTCCGTCAGCGCCCCATGCGGTTCGCCAGTTGGGGCCGGCTCGCATGGATCCTGAAACGAGTTCAGGACGACGGCGGATTCCTCCGTGCGGCCTCGACTGCGTCGCGCATGTCTTCCAGGCTCATCACGCTGGATACGACGCGATCGCCGATCACCCAGGTCGGCGTGCCCGTCATTCCGAGCGGACGCATCAGCGAGAGGTTGGTCTTGATCGCCGCCTCGACCGACGCCGCCTTGGCTTCTTCCTTGACCCTGGCCGGATCGAGCCCGGCGGCGACGAGCGCCTTGTCCATGCTCGCCTCGGTCAGTGGTCCGCCGGCATATAGCGCAGCGTGCAAGGCGCGATACTTGCCCTGGCGCGCGGCCACGATCGCGTAGCGCGCAGCGGTTTCGCTTTCGGGGCTGAGCACGGGAAGCTCGCGATAGATCACCTTCACATTGGGTTCGGCGGCGATCAGCTGGTCGACGACGGGAAGGCTCGCGCGGCAATACCCGCAATTATAATCGAGATATTCGACCACCGCGACGTCGCCGTTCGGGTTGCCCGCCCAGGCGCTGCCGACCGGAGTCAGGATGTCGGCGCGATTGGCCGCGATGACCTTCGCGTTGGAGCGCTCTTGTAGCTTCTGCATCGCTTCCGGAATCACTTCGGGATGCGCGAGCAGATAGTCGCGCACCTGGCTCCCGCCCGCCTGATGCGACACCATCCAGGTTGCGCCCGCACCGAGCAACGCGGCGGCGGCCGCGACCAGGGGGAGCGCGGCGCGCGACGTCAGGAATCCAGTCATTTCTTCTTG
>JAFEEZ010000220.1 GCA_018240825.1 Pseudomonadota bacterium
ATCATTTCATACACATAGCTGCGCGGCGTCGCCGCGACAAGTCAGCCGAACGCCCGCCTCAACAGATCGGTGGTCGACACGTCGAAATCCTCGCCGCCCTTTTGCGCCGCCTTGGCCATTTCCTTGCCGAGCTCGACCCCGAACTGGTCGAACGAATTGATGTCGAGGAGCACGCCGTTCACGAACACGCGATGTTCGTGATACGCGATCAGCGCGCCCAGGGTCCGCGCGTCGAGATCGTCGAGCAGGATCGTGGTGGAAGGCCGGTCGCCCGGATAGGCGCGCGCCGGTTGATCGGGGTTCGCCTTGCCCTTCATTAGCGCGGCGCCCTGCGCGAACATGTTGGTGAGCAGCGCCTTGTGGTGGTCGGGCGCGAGCGTGTCGCCGGCCTCGATCACCCCGATGAATTCGAGCGGGACGAGGTGGGTGCCCTGATGGAGCAACTGGAACACTGCGTGCTGCGCGTCGGTCCCGACCCCGCCCCAGGTGATCGCCGCGGTCGGGCGGCCGACCGGTTTCCCGTCCAGCGTCACGCCCTTGCCGTTCGATTCCATCTCGAGCTGCTGAAGATAGAAGGGCAGCAGCCGGAGCCGCTCGTCGTAGCAGAACACTCCCCGCGTTTCGCAGCCGAACGCCTGCGTATAGAGCAGGTCCGAAAACGCGGCGAGCGCGGGAACGTTTTCGTGCAGCGCCGCCAGCCGGAAATGCCGGTCCATCTCCGCCGCGCCCTCCAGCAATTCGCTGAACGCGTCCCAGCCGAGCGCCATCGCCGCCGGAAAGCCGATCGACGACCACAACGAATAGCGCCCGCCCACCGTGTCCGCGAACGGCAGCACGCGCGTTTCGTCGACCCCCCATTCGATCGCCTTGTCGGGATTCGCGGTCAGTGCGACGACGCGGCCATAGGGATCCTCGACTCCGCCGCTGCGCATCCAGGCGATGACGCTTTCGGCGTTCATCATCGTTTCGGTGGTGGTGAAGGTCTTTGACGCGACCGCCAGCAACGTCGCGGTCGGATCGAACCGCTTGAACACCTCTTCCAGCGCCTGCCCGTCGACGTTGGAGACGATCGCGACGTCGTACCGCGTCTCGTCGCGGCCGAGCGCGTCGACCAGCAAATCCGGTCCCAGCGCCGACCCGCCGATGCCGACGTGGAGCACGTTGCGGATCGGTCCCAGCGCGCCCTGCTCGATCGCATCGATCAGCGCGCGCATTCGGGCATGGAGCGCCTGCGCCTTGGCGACGTCCTCCTGATCCCCCTCGCCGCGCTCCATCGTGTGCGTCACCGCGCGATCCTCGGTTGTGTTGATAACCGCGCCCGCGAACAGCGCCTCGCGCTTGCCCGCGAGGTCGCATGCCCTCGCCAGCCGCTCGAACGCCCTGACCCCTTCGTCGGTGAGATGCGTCTTGGACCAGTCGAAATGGATGCCGGCGATGTCGGCGCTGCATTTCGCCAGCCGATCGGGATCGCGCGCGAACAATTCGGTCAGCGGGGTCCGCTTGAGTGCCTCGATCTCGCTCCAGTCGGCCATTCGAACGCTCCTTTTCGACTCGCTAGGGTCAATGGGCGTTCATAACGCCCCGTTCAAGGAAGAGGCTGCGGTTACCTGTGTCTTGACCTCGCCACACGCCATGCGCAAACCCCGGCGCATGACCGATACGCCAGAAGCGCCCATCGTGGCGCCGGAACCGATCCCGACCTCCGCCGACCCGGCGCCCAAGGCGGTCAAGGAAAAGAAGAAGGAGGACTGGCGCGACACGCTCAAGTTCCTGCTCAAGCTGGCGGTGGTCGTGTTCATCTTCAGGAGCTTCCTGTTCTCGCCCTTCTCGATCCCGTCGCAGTCGATGCTGCCGCGGCTCTATATCGGCGACTATCTGTTCATTTCGAAATGGAATTACGGCTATTCGCGCCACTCGCTCCCGTGGAGCTTGCCGCTGATCCCCGGGCGGATTTTTCCGCGCGATCCGGCGCGCGGCGACGTCGCGGTGTTCAAGACCCCGGCGGGCAATGGCGAGGACATCATCAAGCGCGTGATCGGCCTGCCCGGCGACACGGTGCAAATGCGCGGGGGCCAGCTGATCCTGAATGGCGTCGCGGTGCCCAAGGTGCGCGTCGCCGATTTCGTCATCCCGCTGTCGCCCAATTACAACGAAAAGCCCAAGGCGAACCCGCTGGAGGAGGCCGACTGTCCCGCACCCTACATCACGCAGGTAAACGGGGCGCCGGCCTGCAAATACCAGCAGTACAAGGAAACGCTGCCGGGCGGCCCGAGCTATTTCGTGCTCGACCGGGGCCTGCGCGCCGGCGCCGACGATACCGACCTGTTCACCGTGCCGCCGGGCCATGTCTTCATGATGGGCGACAATCGCGACGATTCGGGCGACAGCCGCTTCCCCGTCAGCGAAGGCGGGCTCGGCATGATCCCGATGGAGAATCTGGAGGGCAAGGCGGTCGTCACCTTCTGGTCGACCGACGGCAGCGCGCAATGGCTGTTGCCCTGGACCTGGTTCACCGCCGCGCGTTGGAGCCGGATGGGGCAAGGCTTCTGATATGAGCGACACCCTCGCTGGCTGGATCGGCGAGACCTTTCATCACGAACCTGCCGACCTCGCCGGGTTCGCGCGCGCGCTGACGCATGGCAGTCAGGCCGCGGACAATTACGAGCGGCTGGAGTTTCTCGGCGACCGCGTGCTGGGCCTCGCGATGGCCGAATGGCTGTACGAACTGTTCCCCGACGAACCCGAAGGCGGCCTGTCGAAGCGGCTCAATGCGCTGGTGACCGGCGCGGTGTGCGCAGAGGTCGCACGCGGGATCGGGGTGCAGCCGCATCTGCGCTTGGGCAAGCAGGCACGCGACGACGGGGCAAGCGACAGCGACAATGTATTGGGCGATGTGATGGAAGCGCTGATCGGCGCGCTCTATCTCGACGGCGGCTACGCGCCGGCGCAAGCGTTCGTCCGCCGCGCATGGGGCGACCGCGTCCACGCCAATGCCCGCGCGCCGCAACATCCCAAGTCCGCACTCCAGGAATGGGCCGCCGCGCACAACCGCAAGACCCCGCATTACGAAGTCACCGGTCGCGCCGGCCCGCAGCATGCCCCGCGCTTTACGGTACGGGTAAGTTTGGGCGGATTTGCCGAAGCCGAAGCGACGGGGACGAGCAAGCAGGAAGCCGAGACCGCCGCCGCCGCGGCACTGCTGGCGCAGGTGGGAGGGTAAGGTTGTTCGATCCCACCCGCCCTTCAACAAGCTCAGGGCGAACGGCAGTAGGGAGGGGGCCTGCTCACCACACACCCGTTCGCGCTGAGCTTGTCGAAGCGCGCCATGCCACCGGCGACTCGCTATGAGTTTCTGGACCTATGTCTTGCGATGCGCGGACCGTAGTTATTACATCGGCCATGCTGACATGCTTGAACGGCGCATCGGCGAGCACCAGTCTGGACATATAAAAGGATATACCCAAAAGCGACGACCGGTCGTGTTGGTGTGGTCACAGGACTTCGGCAGCCGGTTGGAGGCGCTTGAGAGCGAACGCCGCATCAAAGACTGGTCGCGCGCGAAGAAGGAGGCGCTGATCGCCGGAGACTGGGAGCGTTTAGCTTCGCTGGCACGTAATCGCCAAGACGATGGCAGCCCTTCGACAAGCTCAGGGCGAACGGGTTTGGGGACAGGCGCATGACCCAGCATTGCGGCCTCGTCGCGGTGCTCGGCGCGCCCAATGCGGGGAAATCGACGCTCGTCAACGCGCTGGTCGGGCAGAAGGTCGCGATCGTCAGCCCCAAGGCGCAGACGACGCGCACCCGGCTGCTCGGCGTCGCGATCGAGGGCGAGACGCAATTGCTGCTGGTCGACACCCCAGGCATCTTCACGCCGCAGCGCCGGCTCGACCGCGCGATGGTCGCGGCCGCCTGGGGCGGGGCCGACGGCGCGGACGTGATCGCTCTGGTGGTCGATGCGAAAGGCGGGCTCGGCCCCAGGGTCATGCCGATCGCCGAGAGCATCGCGGGGCGGCCCGAGCGCAAGTTCCTGGTGCTCAACAAGGTAGACCTCGCCGACAAGGCCAAGTTGCTGGTCCATGCCGAGCGGCTCAACGCGGCGGTGGCGTTCGACGAGACCTTCTTCGTGTCTGCGGAGACCGGCGACGGGCTGCCTGAACTGAAAAAGGCGCTGGCGTACAACATGCCGGAGGGGCCGTGGCATTTCCCCGCGGACCAGGTGTCCGACACGACCGAGCGCACGCTCGCGGCCGAGGTGACTCGCGAGCAGCTCTACCTCCAGCTCCACGCCGAACTGCCCTATGCCAGCGCCGTCGAGACCGAGAAGTTCGACGAGCGCGCCGACGGCTCGGTCGAAATCCACCAGCAGATCCTCGTCGCCCGCCCGACGCAGCGCGCGATCGTGCTGGGCAAGGGGGGCGCCCGCATAAGGGAAATCGGCGCGCGGTCGCGCGCGCAACTGAAGGAATTGCTCGACCGGCCGGTTCACCTCTATTTGCACGTCAAGGTGAAGGCGGATTGGGACGAGGACCGCGAGGTGTTCAAGGATATCGGGCTCGACTGGGTCGAATAGCCATCCCGTATTCCTGCGAAAGCAGGAATCCAGAACCGCGAGCGACGCCCCTGTAGCGCTGGGCTCCTGCTTTCACAGGAGCACGGCGACTATGCGTCCAGAATCTCCTCCACCCACGCCGGGACCAACTCCCCTGCCGGCCCGCGCCGGCTCTCGGCGAACCAGCCGCTGCCCTCAGACCGGTCGAGGTTCATTTCCAGCGTCTGCGCGCCATGGTATCGCGCGGTCTGGACGAACCCGGCGGCTGGATAAACCGCGCCTGATGTGCCGATCGACACGAACAGATCGGTGTGCGCCAGCGCCTGTTCGATGACGTCCATCCGATACGGCATCTCGCCAAAGAACACGATATCGGGCCGCAGCTCCGGCGCGGCGCACGCCCCGCACGCCGCCCCCGGCGGCATGTCGCCCGACCACGCCACGCGCCCCCCGCAGTCCGCGCATAGCGCCGACAGCAACTCGCCGTGCATGTGGAGCATCCGCTTGGCCCCGGCGCGTTCGTGGAGGTCGTCGACATTCTGCGTCACGATCAGCAACTCGCCCGGCCATTCGGCGTC
>JAFEEZ010000221.1 GCA_018240825.1 Pseudomonadota bacterium
GCCGTTCAACGCCTTGGCTTTCGAAAAAGCGGACTGTACCTCCGACGCGTTCGTCCATGCCGCCGCCTTCACTACGCTCTGCCAATGCGTCAGCGACGCGCGCGTTTCCGGATGCCGGTCGACGAACGCAGCCAACGTGCTTCGAGCGATCAACCTCACGAACCCTCATACTTGTTCCCAAATTGGGAATCAAGTATTGACCGATCATGGCGATCAAGCTGCATCCGGGTTTCGCGGTCGATCCCGGCGAGTGGTTGCGCGCGGAGATGATCGCGCCGCACGGCCTGTCGGTGACCGAGGCGGCGGCGAAGCTGCGCGTGACGCGGCAGGCGATGAGCAACCTGCTCGGCGGCCGCGCCGGGCTGTCGGCGGAAATGGCGATCCGGTTCGAACAGGCGTTCGGGCTGAGCGCCGACACGCTGATGCGGATGGAGGCGGCGCATGACCTGGCGCAGGTGCGGGCGAAGGGGGAGGAGGTTGGGGTGGAGCGGGTGGCGGTTTAGATCAAGAACCTCGGGAAGCTGGTCATGAACCTGCTCCGGCTTTTTCGGCGTCTTTTTGGGCTTTTATCTGCGCAATCTTTGTGAATCGTTGCTCACGCTTATGGCGTTCGACATACCAATCTTTAAATAGCCCCTCAATCAAATCCAAAATTGCTTGTGCTTCACCGGGATCAACATCGACAATCTGATTGATGTCGCGCTCCATATGAGCGCCAATATTACCGATGTTACGAAGATCATCGATCGCATTCACGCTTTCAACAGATATCGAACGGTCAGCTGTACCTTCGTCAACGGCTTTGCGAAGCGCTTCTATTTCGTCAATCAACCGTGATTTCGAGATGCCGCAGAAATCTCTAATCATTCCTTGTAGGCAGCGCCTCGCTAGCGTGGCGGATGCCTTAGGGCTTAGCTGCCGAATAAGGCAGGCTTCAATGTAGTCGTTTCTAATTGCCAGCGGAATATAGTCGGGCTGCGGTTGGCTCTGACCTCGTGGCTTCGCTCTCTCGCGATATATTGCAGGCTTTGCGTAGTCGGGAACGCTTTGGGAATGGAAGGGCTTGTAAGGGACGATGGCGAAATCGACCGTTAGTTTTTTGCATTCCGGATTCACGCAAACAATCGCGTTCATAGAGTAGCCGAGCATGTCGTCGACACCGCCCAGATAAAACTTGCTGGCTGCCCGTTGAACATGGTCATCCGATACCGTTTGCGCGCGGTCGCAGTAAGGGCACACCCAATTAAAAGGATCGGCCATCTATTCCCCCACCGTCACAAAACTGTCCATCACCCGCTTCCGCCCGGCCTGTTCGAATTCGATCTCCAGCTTGTTGCCCTCGATCTCCTCGATCGTGCCGTAGCCGAATTTCTGGTGGAACACGCGCATCCCGATCGCCACATCGGACCGGCCCTTGTTGCCCAGGCTGACCGCGCTCGCTCGCGCTTCGACCACGCGGGCGGGTTCGCGGGTGAAGGTGCGGCTGGTGAAGCTGCCGCCGGGTTTCGCGAAATCGACTCCCGCCGCGCGTTGCCAGCCCGGCCCGCGGCCCGTCCCGCGCGCGACGTCGGCGAAGGGATCGGCGCGCTCGCTCCAGTTGGCGCGCCACAGGCTTTCGCCGCCCGCCATGCTGCTCTCGCTGTCGATATGCTCAGTCGGTAGTTCGGCGACGAAGCGGCTGGGGATGCTCGACGTCCACTGGCCGTAGATGCGGCGGTTGGCGGCGTGGATGATGGTCGCGCGGCGGCGCGCGCGGGTGATCGCGACATAGGCCAGGCGGCGTTCCTCCTCGAGGCTGGCGAGCCCGCCTTCGTCGAGCGAGCGTTGCGAGGGGAACAGCCCTTCCTCCCACCCGACCAGGAACACGGTGTCGTATTCCAGGCCCTTGGCGGCGTGGATCGTCATGATCGTGACCTTGGCCTCGTCGGCGGCGGCGTCATTGTCCATCACGAGGGAGACGTGTTCGAGGAACGCGCCGAGATTTTCGTACTCCTCCATCGCGCGGACGAGTTCGGTAAGGTTTTCCAGACGCCCTGCGGCCTCGGCCGATTTCTCCGCCTGCCACATCGCGGTGTAGCCGCTTTCGTCGAGGATCTGGCGGGCGAGATCGGGGTGGGGGAGCTCCTGCGCCATCTGCCGCCAGCGGGCGAGGTCGCCCACGAGGTTGCCGAGCGCGCGGCGGGCCTGGGGCGTGAGTTCGTCGGTGTCGAGGATGCGCGTGGCGGCGCTGGTCAGGGGCACGCCTTCCGCACGGGCGAGCTGGTGGACTTTTGCGAGGGCCTTGTCGCCGAGGCCGCGTTTGGGCGTGTTGGCGATGCGTTCGAAGGCGAGGTCGTCGGCGGGTTGCGCGACGACGCGCAGATACGCGAGCGCGTCGCGGATTTCCTGGCGCTCGTAGAAGCGGAAACCCCCGACGATGCGATAGGGCAGGCCGATCGCGATGAAGCGGTCTTCGAACTCGCGCGTCTGGTGCTGGGCGCGGACGAGGATGGCGACGTCGTCGAGGTTGGTGCCGTTGCGCTGGGCGGCCTCGATCTCGTCGCCGACGCGGCGCGCTTCCTCGGGGCCGTCCCACACGCCGAGCACCTTCACCTTCTCGCCCGCGTCGAGTTCGGTCCACAGCTGCTTACCGAGGCGGCCGCTATTGTTGGCGATGACGCCGCTGGCGGCGCCGAGGATGTGCGGGGTGGAGCGGTAATTCTGCTCGAGCCGGATGACCTTCGCGCCCGGAAAGTCCTTTTCGAACTTCAGGATGTTTTCGACCTGCGCGCCGCGCCATGAGTAGATCGACTGGTCGTCGTCGCCGACGCAGCAGAGGTTCTTGCGTTCTTGCGCGAGCAGGCGGAGCCAGAGATACTGGACGCTGTTGGTGTCCTGATATTCGTCGACCATGATGTATTTGAAGCGGCGCTGATAGTCGGCGAGCACCTCGCGGTGGGTGCGCAGGATGGTGAGCATGTGGAGTAGCAGGTCGCCGAAGTCGCAGGCGTTGAGCGCCTTGAGCCGGGTCTGGTACGCCGCATAGAGCTCGCCGCCGCGACCGTTGGCGTAGCGCTCGCTCTCGCCCGCCTGAATGTCGGCGGGGACGAGGCCCTTGTTCTTCCACTCGTCGATCAGCCCGCCGAGCTGGCGCGCGGGCCAGCGTTTCTCGTCGAGGTCGGCGGCGAGAACGAGTTGCTTGAGCAGGCGGAGCTGGTCGTCGGTGTCGAGGATCGTGAAATTGGGGTGCAGTCCGACCAGCTCGGCATGGCGGCGCAGCATCTTTGCGCCGATCGCGTGGAACGTGCCGAGCCACGGCATGCCCTCTACGACATCGCCGACGAGCTGGCCGACGCGATGCCGCATCTCGCGCGCGGCCTTGTTGGTGAAGGTGACGCTGAGGATTTCGGAGGGCCACGCCTTGCGCGTGTAGAGCAAGTGCGCAAGGCGAGCGGTGAGCGCTGCGGTCTTGCCCGTGCCCGCGCCGGCGAGGACGAGGACCGGGCCTTCAGTGGTCAGCA
>JAFEEZ010000222.1 GCA_018240825.1 Pseudomonadota bacterium
CGGCGCCGGGATGCCGGGGAATAATGGCGGCTTAACGGCAAAGGTTCCGGCCTCGCAAAGATCGCCCCCCGTGATCGGCGCGGCATTTGGGGACGTGCGGCGCGTTTGGCAAGCGAATGTTGCGACGCACAACGATGAATCGCTCTTTCAGCACGATTTAATCGGCGCCGCCGCCCGATTGCGAAACTTTTGACACAAATCGCCGTTATCGGCCCCACATGCTCAGTCCTTACGGACCCGTAAGAATCTTCACGTTTGCGAAATCGCTGCACGACGGCGGCGTCGAGCGGGCGTTGGCGCGGTTGATCCGGGGATGGGTCGCGGCTGGCCATCGGGTGACGCTGGCGATCGGCGCGAGCGACGGACCCCATGCCGGAGAGCTGCCAGCTGGCGTCGAACTCGTCGAAGTCTCCGGCTCTTACCTGAACTTGCTTGCTGCGCTGCCCGGGCTGGTGCGCCGAACCGCCCCTGCGATCATCTTTTGCGCCGGCAACTATTATTCGAGCGCTGCTGCATGGCTCCGCGTTCGGCTGGGGCGCGAATGTCCGCCGATTGTCGCAAAGGTCTCCAACCGACTCGATCGCGACGACCAGCATTTTCCGCTGCGGCAGGGCTATCGCGCCTGGTTGCGCGCGCATCCCGCCTTTGTCGACCATTTGGTGGCGATGACGCCGGCAATGGCCGATGAAGCTGCGGTCATGACCGGGATCGGCGTCGACCGCGTCAGCGTCATCGCCAATCCGCCGGGACTCGGGGGACGCGGGACGCCGACCCCGCCGATTGGCGGGAGCGATTATCTGATCGGAATCGGCCGGTTGGCGCCGCAGAAGCGCTGGGACCGTGCGATCAGCGCGCTCGCTGGCGTTGCGCGACGTGACACCCAGTTGATGATCTTGGGTGAAGGCGAAGAGCGAGCCGCGCTCGAGCGGCAAGTCGCGGCGCTGGGGTTGGATGACCGCGTACATTTGCCTGGCTACGCCAACGATCCCCGTCCGGCCCTCGCCAGGGCCCGCGCGCTGGTGCTGACCTCCGATTTCGAGGGCGTGCCCGGCGTGTTGCAGGAATCGCTGGCGGTCGGGACGCCGGTGGTGACGACCGATTCGAGCGTCGCAATTCGCGAGATCGTGGCCGATCCGCGCCACGGCAGCATCGTTCCGACCGGCGATGATCGCGCGCTGATCGCCGCGCTTGACCATTGGCTGACCCCGGGCCGCCCGCGTCCCGACCCGGTGCCTGAGCGCGGGCGTGATTCGGCGGAGCGTTATATCCGGCTGTTTGAAGGACTCCTGCTCGAACGCCGGTTCAGGCTGGCCTGAAATTTTCGGGATGCGCGGCCGCGAAGGCGGGCAATGCGTTGAGCGCCGCGTCGATCGCGACCAGCCGCGGATAGGCGTCGAGCGGCGTTTCCAGGCGGCGCGCATTGTACATCTGGGGCGCCAGGCACACGTCGGAGAGATCGGGCGCGTCGCCGCCGAGATAAATCCCGCCGCCCGCCATCGCCTCCAGCGCGGCGAATCCCTCAGCAATCCAGTGACGATACCAGTCGTCGCGCCCGGCCTGGCCGATTCCCATCGCGTTCAGCCGCTTGAGGATGCGCAGGTTGTTGACCGGGTGAATGTCGGCGGCGATCACCAGCGCGCGCTGTAACGTGCGTGCGCGCGCCAATGGTTCACGCGGCGTCATCGGCGGGTCGGGCCAGGTCGCGTCGAGATAGTCGATGATCGCGAGGCTCTGCCCGATCGTCTGGCCGTCGATCTCGAGCGTCGGCACGAATCCCTGCGCGTTGCGCGAACGATTGGCGCCGCTAGCCTGCTCTCCCGTTAAAAGGTCCACGGCGCAGCGCTCATATTCGACGCCTTTCATCGCAAGCGCGATGCGCACGCGATAGCTCGCTGACGAACGCCAGTAATCGTAGAGCCGGATCACGAGCCGCCAGCCTTTTGCCGTCCCCGACGCGCTGGCGTGGGCGCGGTTTCCATCGCGCGCTCCGAATTGCGCTCCATCGCGACCTTGATCATCGCCGTCAGCGGATCGGCGAGCGCCAGTCCCAGCAGGCCGAACAGCGCGGAAAACAGAATCTGCATCGACAGCGTCAATGCCGGCGGCAGGTCGACAGTTTTTTTCGCGACCAGCGGGATCACCACCCAGCCGTCGAACGTCTGCACGACGAAGTAGATGACGATCGCCCACAGGCCCTTGTCGATGCCGGCCGAGAACCCGACCGAGATCATGAGCACGCCGCTGATGAACGCGCCGATATTGGGGATGAAGGCGAGCATCCCGGTGATGATGCCGAGCACCAGCGCCATCGGAATGCCGGCGATGCTGAGCGCGATCCACATCAGCACGCCCTCGAACGCCATGCCGGCCAGCCGCCCGGCGAGCAGCCGGCGGAGTTGCTTGGCCATCCGCTCGAGCGTCAGCGCGAATTCGGCGCGCTGGTCGGTCGGGACCATCCACTGCAGCCCGCGGTCATAGATTTTTGGCTCCATCGCGACGAACAGTCCGATCACCATGATGATGAACAAGGTCGAGATTGCGCCTAGCGCGGTGCCGATCCAGCTTGTCAGCTTGCCGACCGATCCCATCGCCTGCTGCGCCAGGCCTTTGAGATCCTCGGTCCCCGGCACGATCCCCTGCGCCGCTGCCCAATGCGACAGCCGGTCGAACTGCACCATCAACGTTGCCTGAAGCTGCTGGAACTGAACGACAATGCCGGCACCGGTTTTGTAAACGGTCAGACCGATAAACAGGACCGTCAAAACGACGACGATCAGCAGCCGCCAGCCGCGCGATATCCTGAGGTAACGCCCCAGCAGCCGCACCCCGCCGTCGAGCATCGATGCGAACACCAGTCCCGCGAGGATGACCAGAATCGGCTGGATCAGGATCACCACCAGCGCCATCACCGCCGCGAGCCCGAGCCACACGCTGGCGCGACGCAGCTCGAAACGCATGGCGGGATCGCGCAGTTCGTGCGGGCTCGGCTCGGTGACGAGGCCGGCGTCGGGCCGCTCGGTCATTTGTCGCGCGCCGGATGGAGCGAGGCGCCCGCGCGGCCCCCACGCAGGCCGCCCCACCAGGTCAGCGGGTTCCACGTCGCCTGCCCGTTCTTGCTGAACGTGATGAACTCCGCGCGGCCGCCGACATATTCCCACGGCACCGGTCCGCCGAGCCCCTGCTGATCGAGCGGCACGCGGCTGTCGGCGGACTGATCGCGATTGTCGCCCATCAGAAAGACATGGTTGGCGGGAATCCTGGTGGGCGGATAATTGTCGGCGCCGTAATAACCCAGATCGACCGTGTTGTAGCTGCGTCCGTTGGGCAGCGTCTCGCGCACCAGCGGCAGCTGGCAATAGGCCTTGCCGTTCACCACCCGCCGGCCGTCGGGGATAGCGTTGCACGTCGTGTTGGCGTCGATCGGCACCATGACATTATGCACGGGTCCGCGCTTGACCGGAACGCTGTTGATCAGGACGACCCCGTCGCGGACTTCGATGCGGTCGCCGGGCAGGCCGATGACTCGCTTGATATAATCCTGGTTGCGCCCCGGCGGCGTCACGATGACGACGTCGCCGCGTTCGGGCAGGCGGCCGAACAGCCGCCCTTTCACGAACGGCAATTGCACGCCCCAGCTTTCCTGCGGCTGTTTGAGCACCAGGTCCTTCCACATCGCGACCGGGTTGGGGATGGTGAACGAGATGAACGACCAACCATAAGGGTATTTGCTCACGACCAGCTGGTCGCCGACTTCCAGCCCTGGCAGCATCGATTCGGACGGGATGTAGAACGGCTTGGCGATGAAGCTGTGGAACGCCAGCACCGCGAGTACGAGCCAGAAGATACCGCAAATTTCGCGCCATGCCGTGCGGGCCCCGGTCGCCAGCCGCCGCTTGATCGGCGATTCAGCCGCTTCAATGGCGGACTTGCCGATCTGATCGTCGTTCAACGCCAACTCTTCACTCATCGATCAGTCCGGGGTTGCGGGCAGCGCCTCGATCACGACGAACGCCTGCGCCCAGGGATGATCGTCGGTCAGGGTGATATGGATGTGCGCCACGTGGCCCGCCGGGACCATCGCGTCAAGCCGTGCCCTGGCGCCGCCGGTCAGCGCCAGGGTGGGCCGCCCGCTCGGCGCGTTGACCACGCCGATGTCCTTCATGAACACGCCGGCCTTGAATCCGGTGCCGACCGCCTTGGAGAACGCCTCCTTGGCGGCGAAGCGCTTGGCGAGCGTCCCCGCCTTGGTGAACGGCCGCCGGTTCGCCTTGGCGCGTTCGGTCTCGGTAAAGCAGCGCAACTCGAATCGCTCGCCGAACCGGTCGAGCGAGTTCTGAATCCGCTCGATATTGCACAGGTCGGAACCGAGACCGATGATCATCGCAAACCGTAAACCATGCCGACTGCAGCAATTAGTAGCGCGATGCCCAATGAGTTAGTTGCCGCGGCCGGTCGTCGCCGAGGGTCGAGCAATATTGCGCCGACAAAGGCGACGATCATCATCAGTGCGGTCGGCATCGAGCGTTGCACGATGACGGAAGTCAGTTGCTCTGGGACGATGGATTTCGCCATACCGGCATAAACGAGTGTTGGAACCGCGCTCATTGTCAGGCCGACTAACAAGACAGAACCAGCGATAAGCGTGAACCAGCGCGGCTGACCGATTTTCGTCAACGCGCGTCATCCATTAGCGCCCGCATCCGCCGGACCACCGGCGCTAGACCCTCGAACATCGCCTCGCCGATCAGGAAGTGGCCGATGTTGAGTTCGGCGATCTGCGGGATCGCGGCGATCGGCACGACATTGTCGAAGGTCAGGCCGTGCCCGGCGTGAGGTTCGATGCCGTTCTTGACCGCCAGCGCGGCAGCGTCGGCGATTCGGCGGAGTTCGGCCGCCTGTTCCTCGCCCGCCAGTTCGCAATAGCGACCGGTATGGATTTCGACGACCGGCGCGCCGAGGCTGAGCGCGGCTTCGATCTGGCGCGGATCGGGCTCGATGAAGAGGGAGACGCGGATGTTCGCCGCCCCGAGCGCGCGGACCATCGGCGCCAGGTGATTGTGCTGGCCGGCAGCGTCGAGCCCGCCCTCGGTCGTGCGCTCCTCGCGCCTTTCGGGGACGATGCAGGCGGCGTGCGGCCGGCGCCTGAGCGCAATCGCCAACATCTCGTCGGTCGCCGCCATTTCAAGATTGAGGGGGATCGGCAGTTCGGCCGAAAGCCGCGCGATGTCCTCGTCGGTGATGTGGCGCCGATCCTCGCGCAGATGCGCGGTGACGCCGTCCGCGCCCGCTTCGGCCGCCAGCAACGCCGCGCGCACGGGGTCGGGATAGCCGGAACCGCGCGCGTTCCGGACGGTCGCGACATGATCGATATTGACCCCCAGGCGCAAGCGATTGTCCATCGGCCGGGACAGATACGGGCGCGGCCGCACGGGCGCAACGCGCGCTGACGCAAAAAACCCGGCCACAGCCTTGATGATCGCGCGTTCCGCGGCGTATAGGCCCGGCCAGACGGGCGAGTTTCGCCTGCATTCTTGATTCCACAAGGCGTTGCGGCCGCAGCGCCTTGATCCAACGGGGTGACGCGACACGATGCGCTTGATCGGGCTCAAAACTGCGATGCTGGCGGCGGGGCTGATGCTCGTCGGCGCCGGGCATGCCGCGCCGCAAACCGCCAATTCGGCGGCGACGGCGACGACGCCATCGACCACGGGCGCGCCGGCGGCTCCGGCCGTGCCGGTGACCAGCGAGGTCAAGCCGTTGGGAGTCAATCCCGCTGCCGCCCCGACGCCCGCCGCCGATCCCGCGATGCTGGCGCGCGACGGTGCGCCCGAACTGGCCCCGACCAAGGGCATTGGCGATGCGGTCGACGGCGACATCGGCATCCAGCCGCAAGTGACCAAGAACGGCGAGCGCGCGCGCGGTTTTCACGATCACTGGCTGGTGCCGACGATCATCGTCATTTCTGTTTTCGTTCTGCTGCTGTTGCTGTGGGTGATCGTGCGCTTCAACGCCCGCGCCAACCCGGTGCCTTCAAAAACATCGCACAACACGCTGATCGAAGTGATCTGGACGCTGGTGCCGGTGCTGATCCTCGTGACGCTGGCGATCCCGTCGATCGGCCTGCTCCAGGCCCAGTTCAAGCCCGCGCCCAAGGATGCGATCACGCTGAAGGTGACGGGCAACCAATGGTATTGGACCTATAGCTACCCCGACAATGGCGGGTTCGAAATCACGTCGAACATGCTCAAGGAAAAGGATGAGGTCGCCCCCGGCGAACGCGCGCGGGAAGAGGCCGACGGGCCGCGGCTGCTCGCGGTCGACAATCGGGTCGTGCTGCCGGTCGGGGTGCCGATCCGCCTGATCACGACATCGGCCGACGTGATCCACAGCTGGGCGATCCCGGCCTTCTGGATCAAGCTCGACGCCGTCCCCGGCCGCCTCAACGAAACCAGCTTCACGATCGAAAAGCCCGGCCTCTATTTCGGCCAGTGCTCCGAATTGTGCGGGCCCAAGCACGGATACATGCCGATCGCGGTGCAGGCCGTGCCGCTCGACGTCTACAATCGCTGGGTTGTCGCCAAGGGCGGCACGGTCGCCGGGGCGCAGCCTGCGGCGGCGGTAAGCGACAATGCCGCGGTCGAAGCTACCGCCGGCCCGGCCGTCAACGCGACCGTAGCCGCGCCCACCACCAATCAAGCCGCGACCGCGAACCCCGCGGGCGCCGGCAACGCCGGAAACTGATCATGAGCGACATCGCCCTCACCCCCGAGCGCTTCGAGGCGCATCATGACGATCACGCGCATCACGACGCCGATCACAAGCCGGGCTTCTTCGCGCGCTGGTTCATGTCGACCAACCACAAGGATATCGGCACGCTGTACCTGATCTTCGCGATCACCGCGGGGATCATCGGCGGCGGGATTTCGGGGCTGATGCGCGCTGAACTGGCGTCGCCCCACCTTCAATATCTCGGCACCTGGGCGAACTATCTCAACCACCTGCGCGGCGGCGGCGACGTCAACGTCGATCAGGCCAAGCACCTGTGGAATGTGCTCGTCACCGCGCACGGACTGATCATGGTGTTCTTCATGGTCATGCCGGCGATGATCGGCGGGTTCGGCAACTGGTTCGTGCCGCTGATGATCGGCGCGCCCGACATGGCATTCCCGCGCATGAACAACATTTCGTTCTGGCTGCTGGTTCCGAGCTTACTGTTGCTGTTGGCGAGTCCATTTTTCGGCGGTGCCGACGGGGGCGCGGGAACCGGCTGGACGCTCTATGCGCCGCTGTCGACGCAGGAGGCGGGACCGTCGACCGACATGACGATCCTGTCGATCCACTTGGCGGGCGCTTCTTCGATTCTCGGCGCGATCAACTTCATCACGACGATTTTCAACATGCGCGCGCCGGGCATGACGCTGCACAAGATGCCGCTGTTCGTGTGGTCGGTATTGGTCACCGCGTTCCTGCTGTTGCTCGCGCTGCCGGTGCTCGCCGCGGCGATCACGATGCTGCTGACCGACCGTAATTTCGGCACGACCTTTTTCCAGGCCGAAGGCGGCGGCGATCCCGTCCTCTATCAGCACCTGTTCTGGTTCTTCGGCCATCCCGAGGTTTACATCATGATCCTGCCGGGCTTCGGCATGGTCAGCCAGGTGATCGCGACCTTCTCCAGGAAACCCGTCTTCGGCTATCTCGGCATGGCCTATGCGATGGTCGCGATCGGCGTCGTCGGCTTCATCGTCTGGGCGCACCACATGTTCACCACGGGCATGTCGGTGAACACCAAGATGTATTTCACCGCCGCGACGATGGTCATCGCGGTGCCGACCGGCATCAAGATCTTCAGCTGGATCGCGACGATGTGGGGCGGCAGCCTGACGTTCAAGACACCGCTTGTCTGGGCGTTGGGCTTCATCTTCATGTTCACCATCGGCGGCGTCACCGGGGTCGTTCTCGCGAACGGCGGGGTCGACGACTACATGCAGGACACCTATTACGTGGTGGCGCATTTCCACTACGTGCTGTCGCTCGGCGCGGTGTTCTCGCTGTTCGCCGGTTTCTATTATTGGTTCCCCAAAATGTCGGGCCGAATGTACAGCGAACTGCTCGGTCAGCTGCATTTCTGGGTGTTCTTTATCGGCGTGAACATCCTGTTCTTCCCGATGCATTTCCTCGGGCTTCAGGGTCAGCCCCGGCGTATGCCCGACTTCCAGGACGGACTGGCGTACTGGAACCACCTGGCGTCGGCGTGGGGCTATTCGCTCATGGCGGCGGGGATGGGGATATTCTTCGTCAACGTCCTGTGGTCGCTGTTTGCCGGGCGGAAGGCTCCGAACAATCCGTGGGGTCCGGGGGCGACGACGCTCGAATGGACGCTGTCGAGCCCGCCGCCCTATCACCAGTTCGAGACGCTGCCCGTTATAGACGAGGGCGATTCCCACCATCACTGACCGGCGGCGCCGGCACGAAACAGCGTCCCGGAGAAATCCGGGGCGTTTTTCGTTGGAAGGCGACAACCTCCCGCTTATAGCGCGCCTGTTCCATGACCACCGAAACGATAGCCCTCCCGGCCGACTGGCGCGATTTCCTGGCTTTGACCAAGCCGCGCGTGATGACGCTCGTCGTGTTCACCGGGCTGTGCGGGATGCTCGCGGCGCCCGTCGCGGTGCATCCGGTGATCGGCTTCACCGCGATCCTGTGCATCGCACTCGGTGCCGGCGCGGCTGGAGCTCTCAACCAGTGGTACGAAGCCGACCTCGACGCCAAGA
>JAFEEZ010000223.1 GCA_018240825.1 Pseudomonadota bacterium
GACACCATGGGTCACTACATCACTGTCTCTGTCGGCATCGAGGATGCGGGCGGGGTCACGGGCCGTCTGCTCGATGAGGCTGTGGAGCGTCATCTGGAAGGCAACATCAGCGATCTCTCCTACGGCCCGGTGGCGGGTGCGGGCTGGGCGCTGGATGGCAACACCAAGTACGAGCCGGAGGGCGTGGAGGACTTCGCCGAGGCGGTCTCGGGCCGGTTCCCCGGCGTGGTCGTGGGCGTGCGGATCGAGTGGGATACGCGGGATGCCGACGAGGCGGGTTCGATCGAGTACTCCTACATCGGCGGGCAGCGCTGCAACGACCGTGAGAGCGGCCTGGTGCCGGACGATCTCACCGAGTCGATCGCGCGGCTGCGGGCTGCGCTGGATGGGTCGGGCGATCTCGCGGCGGCTGCGCGGTGGCTGGCGGATGGGCTGGACGGCACGCGGGTTCCGGTGCCCACCGAGCCCGCCGAGCCTCGCCGGGTGCAGACGGTCACCGTGACCGATGAGTGGGGCCACGACTACAGCGACCTGTTCGCCGCGGCGTTCGACTACAGCGAGGTCACCGAGCGTCACGGCGACGAGCTGCTCACCGCCATCGGGTGGCACGATGACCGCCGGGTCGCGTGCGAGGCGGACATCAGCCCCATCGTGCACCGCTGGATCGAGCACGCCGAGGCCGCGACGAGCGCGGTCTACTCCGCGGAGTGGATGGGCGGATGGGACGCCTACGTGATCCCGTTCTGGAACGGCGAGCGCGTCGGGTTCCTCTCCATCCACGGCAACGACGATGGCAACGGGTCGATCCCGTTCGACCAGATCATCGACGCGCTGAGCCTGGACTTCACCGTGGCGTGGAGCGACGGCACGACGGACGGCGACAGCGAATGACCGGCACCCCGATCCCGGCGGTCTGCCGGGTGTGCGGCACCCCGCACATGGACGAGATCGCCTGTCCGAACATCCACACCGAGTGCCTGGACTGCTGCGGCTGCTCGGGCCACTGACACCCCCTCTCGGAGCGCCCTCGCCACCTACCGGCGGGGGCGCTCTGGCATGCACCGACCAAATGTCGGAGGCCTCCCGTAGCCTGTAAATGTCACATTCACTAGCCAACGATCCGGGAGGACATCATGGCCACCACACCGACCACCATCAAGGCGGGCACCCCGCGCGACTTCCTCGGCCTCGTGCCCGCGCTGCTCGGCTTCACCCCGCAGGACTCGCTCGTGCTCGTGCCGTTCGAGGCGACGCGCACGATCGGGGCGATGCGACTCGACCTCGACGCGGATGCCGCGACGCTCGTGCACACCGGGCTGGGCCTGGTCTGCCGGGTGCCTCGCGTAACCGGCGTTGCCGCCGTGATCTACGCCGCCGGGGATGCCGACAGCACCCGCGATCTCGGCCAGCAGATCGCCGATGTCGCCGACCGGCAGGGGCTGCACCAGGTGGACGTGCTCTACGTCGCCAGCGACGGCTACGGCAGCCACCTGGCCAGCGAGGCACCGCGACCGGTCGCCGAGATCGCGACCCCGGACGCGCTGCGCGAGAAGGTCGCGGCATCGCAGACCGCCGGGGCGAGCATCCCCGACGCCGACCCGGCGCGTGCCGCACGGATCGCGTTCGCGGCCGCGCGGATGGACGACGACGCCCTCGCGGACTTCGTCACCGTCGCGGAGGACGCCCTGACCGGCGACCCCGCCGACCTCGACAGCCGACAGGCCGCGATCCTGCTCACCGGCATCGGCATCCCGCTGTGGCGTGACGTGGCCCTCATCCAGTGGGCCACCGACCGCGACACCGGCACCCGCGCGATGGCCGCACAGATCGGCTACTCGATCATGGGCGCGGCGATCCCCGAGGACATCGCCCGCATCCTGATCGGTCAGGGCGACCGGCCCGATGCCGAACGGCTCACGGCGGGCCTCGCGCTCGTGCGCGACCTTGCCGCCTACGCCGACGACCAGGAGCGCCCCAACCTGCTCGCCGCCGCCGCGTGGCTGTCCTGGGCGCTGGGCCGCTCCACTCACGCCGCCGTCTACGCCGACCGCGCGCTCGCGATCGACCCCGACCACGGCATGAGCCAGATCGTCGCCACCCTCTGCGCGACATCCGTCTTGCCCGACTGGGCGTTCACCCACTGAGCGCCACCGAGTGCCCGCCGGTCACCCCGGCGGGCACTCCCCTGTGACGCACTCACGATGTCCCCTCGCGATGTCGGAGGCCGCCCGTAGCCTATGAATGTCACATTCACTAGCAATCGTTCCGGGAGGACACCATGACCGAGACCATCAACAACGTCCACGACATCCGCGCAGCCGTCGAGCGGGCGATCCGCTTCCACGCGCCGCTGCGCGCCGAGTTCGATGAGGGCTGGACGACCATCGAGCCGGACGAACTGCGCCAGGCGTGGGACGACTACAGCCTCAGCGACCCGTTCACCCTCGACCCGGCCATGCCCACCCTGCTCGCCCGCATCGACGCCGACCACCCGGACGACGACCCCCAGGTATGGGTGCCCCTCGGTGGGCAGGGCGACCCCGACTACCTGGATGTCGTCGTGGTCACCGAGCGCACCGTCACCAAGTACACCGCGCACGACGGCCAGATCGAGCAGCCCTACTCGCTCCCCGAGGGCGACCCCCACGGCCTCACCCAGAGCGGATGGCGGGCCGCGGCGAGCGCAGCGCGCTACGCGATCATCGGCCTCAACTCCGACGCCAGCAACACCGAGTACCTGCGCGGGCAGATCGAGGCGTACCTGACCGCGTTCGGGCACTTCGAGCCGGGACGCGATGCCGACGCCAAGCGCGAGCGCGTCACCGCCGAGATCGCCGCGGCGATCGCCTCCCAGTGACCCACGCCGGGGCGGGCGCGCAGACCGCGCCGCCGCCCGCCCCGGCAATGTCGGAGGCCACCCGTAGCCTGTGAATGTCACATTCACCGTCGAGAGTCCAAGGAGGACGCCATGACCGACACCACCACCCTCATCACCCGCACCCCCGGCGACACGTTCCGCTTCCGCGGCACCGAGTACGTGCTGATCGACTTCGCCCGCACCAAGGCGAAGATCGCAGCCCTCGCCGAACCCGGCAAGGTCTACACCCTCGCCCGTACCGCCACCGTCGAGCCGACCGGTCACAGCGACGACGCGCTCGCCGCCGCTCTGCAAGCGACCGCGGCCGCGCTGCCGAGCCTGATCCCCGGAACCCGCGTGCGCATCGTCGCCAACCCTCGCACCACCCGTGACGGGCTGGCCGGAGTCGAGACGCTCATCGTCCGCACCAACCCCAAGTCGTACACGCTCGCCAACGGCTGGCGCGTCAGCCCTGGACTGGTCGAAGCCGTCTGACCCCTCGCCGCCGCCGCCGGGTGCACACCTACCCCGGCGGCGGCGAGCACCACCCCCTCCCGAGGGGAGCCGGCGACACGCCCCTCCCCTCGGCGGGAGCACCTCGAGTTCCATCACCAGCCCGCGCTCGCCGCAGGCCTTCACCGTTCCCAGGAGGACACGATGACCACCACCGACACCGCGGCCGCGGCCGCTCCCCGCATCCCTGCCGACGACCTGATC
>JAFEEZ010000224.1 GCA_018240825.1 Pseudomonadota bacterium
CCCCGGCGGCGGCGAGCACCACCCCATCCCGAGGGGAGCCGGCGACACGCCCCTCCCCTCGGCGGGAGCACCTCGAGTTCCATCCCCCGCCCGCGCTCGCCGCAGGCCTTCACCGTTCCCAGGAGGACACGATGACCACCACCGACACCGCGGCCGCGGCCGCGGCCGCTCCCCGCATCCCTGCCGACGACCTGATCGACCGGCTGTGGAGCGTCATGCACGAGATCGAAGCAGCCGACTTCCCCGCGCTGCGCATCGTCGAGCTCGACGAGCCGACCGACTACGGCGAGCGCGTCGTGCTGTGGTGCCCGCGCTGCGATCAGCACGTCAACGTCGAGGACGGCTACCTGCGCGCGATCGACGTGGACGTGCGCTACAACAGCGTCGGCCAGATCAACACCGCCGAGCGCACCGTGCCGCAGTACGAGGCCGACCCCGACCCCGGCGACGTGCTCGTGTACCTGCACCAGACCGACGAGCACGGCGAGCACGGCGTGCGTCTCCCCGAGGGCTGGGAAGGCATCTGGAAGGCGTAGCCGAACCCAACGACGTGAGCGCCCCACGCCTCGGCTGGGGCGCTCACGCACGCCACACCGACACCCCGCGGCGATGTCCGACCCCCGCCCTGGACTGTGAACGTCACATTCACTACCAACCATCCGGGAGGACACCATGACCACCTACATCACCTTCGGCCCCGACCACGCCGACCTGCACCCGCACGTCGGCACCGGCCTGAACCGCGGCTACGTCGCGATCAGCACCGGCGAGCGCGGCCGCGACATCGCCGCGGCGTTCGCGATCCTCGGCGAGCAGTGGGCCTTCGACTACCAGGACGCCGCGGCGCTGGATGCCCGCTACCCAGACGGCGAGATCGCCCGCCTCACCCTCATCGACGAGGCGGCGCAGAAGGAGATCGCCGGTCTGATCGAGGACACCTTCGCCGCGGCAGAGGGGGACAGCAACGACACCGAGATCGAGGCGCTACAGGCCGCACGCGACCGCCTGGCCGCGCTGATCGACTACACCCCCGCTCACGAGCGGGACTGGACGCCGCTCGACGCGGCCTGACCGCACGCGGTGCCCTGCCGGGAGACCGGCGGGGCACCGTCGCGCTCGCCGCCGATGTCCGACCCCCGCCGTATGCTGTGAACGTCACATTCACTAGCCAACGATCCGGGAGGACACCATGGCAACCACCACCACCACCGACTGCGACCACACCAACATCGAATGGCTCTCCGGCGTCCCCGGCGTCGTCGTCACCCTCAACGGCGACATCGCCGCCCGATGCCTGGACTGCGGCGCAACCGCGACCATGGACACCGACGAGGACGCACCCGCCGAGCCGCTCGCCCACCAGTGGCAGAGCGGCCGCTTCACCGGGACGACGACCTGCCAGGCGTGCGGACTGTTGCCGCTCGACCAGGACGACATCGACACCGAGTGCCCCGGCGCATAGCCGGCCCCTCGCGCGGTGCCTCGCGACGATGGTCGCGGGGCACCACCCTGCGATGTCCGCGAACCCCCGAAACCGAGGCCTATACCCGTGGGCAGCTCCAATGTCGGAGGCCACCCGTAGGCTGTGAATGTCACATTCACTAGCCAACGATCCGGGAGGACACCATGGCAAACCGCACTCGATTCATCACCATCGACACCCGCCAGTACACCGAGGCGGAGGGCGAGATCGCCAGCAACCGCGCTCGCCAGCAGCGCGACGACGACCTGAACGCCTACGGCGCACAGGGCTACGCGCTCCTGTCCACCGTCACCATCCCCCTCCACGACGGACTGCGGATCATCGACACCCTCGCCCGCACCGACGAGGACTACTGACCCACCGACAGCGCCCCGCCGAGATCTACCGGCGGGGCGCTGTCGCGCTCGCCGCAATGTCCGACCCCCGCCCTAGACTGTAAACATCACATTCACTACCTGACACCCAGGAGGACACCATGACCAGCGAGAGCGGATCGCCCCCAGGATCACAGCCGAAGTCGATCCCCGTGAGCCTGGCCGCGGCCGAATGGGGCGCGATCGCTGGCGTGATCGCGGCCTACGGCGAGTCCCACAAGGACGGCGCGATGATCCTCGCCGCCGAAGAGATCAAGACTCAGGTCACCAACGCACTCTCCCCCCAGTAGGCGAGCACGACCCGTCCCGCAGCGCCCCGCCGGAACTGACCGGCGGGGCGCTGCCGCGCTCGCCGCAGTGTCCGACCCCACCCGTAAGCTGTGAACGTCACATTCACTAGCCAACAATCCGGGAGGACACCATGGCAACCGCACCCCTCACCTTCGGCGACCGCCTCACCGCGGCCGGACTGACCTGGGAGGTCTCGGACGCCCGCAGCCACGAGCCAGGCCCCACCCTCGGCGAGCCGCGCGCCGACCTCTGCCCGATCGACCCCGACAGCGGCGAGCGCATCAGCAACGTGCGCATCGGCCGTGCCGAGCGCCCCTACGTGCGCGTGAACATCCGGGCTGGCCGCAGCGGAGACCTCGAGCTGTACCCCAGCAGCGGGTACGGCACCCCGCTCACCGATCGGCAGCGCGAGATCATCCTGGCCGACCTCGCCGGCTATCGCTTCGAGCTGCCCCCGCTCACCGTGCCGGAGATCATCGAGCGGATCAGCCACGACATCAGCACCCGCTCAGCGCACAAGGCATCCGAGGCTCTGCACTACAGCACCCGCACCGCCCTCCGAGACGCGCTCGCGACCCTCCCCGCGGGCGAGAGCAGCGCCTACCGTGCCGCCGTCATCGACGCGGCGAGCGCGGCGTTCCGCGAGCGCATGGCGCGGGATGTCGGACAGATGTAGCCACGGCGGATCGGCGCGCGCTTGCCCCGCGGCGAGCGCGCGCCGATGTCTGACCCCCTC
>JAFEEZ010000225.1 GCA_018240825.1 Pseudomonadota bacterium
GCCTGCTCGTGGCGCACGCCGAAGCGGTCGCGCGTCGCGACGGCGTCGAGCGCCTCCACCTCCTGACGACGACCGCCGCCGACTTCTTCCGCGCGCGCGGCTACCGCGACGCCGACCGTGCCGCCGCGCCCGAAGCGATACGGTCCACGGCGCAATTCTCTACGCTGTGCCCCGGGAGCGCAGCCTACCTCGTCAAGGAAATCGCATGAGCCGCCTCCGCCAGCTTACCGACGCAGACATCCTGCCCGCGCTCGACCCGGCATTCGTCGTCTCCCGCCCGGCTGCGGGACTCGGCGACGACCAGCCGCCACCGCGCATCCTTCTTCTCTACGGGTCGCTCCGGCAGCGCTCGTTCTCGCGACTGGCGGCGGAGGAAGCCGCGCGGCTGCTGCAGATGTTTGGCGCCGAGACGCGAATCTTCGACCCATCGGACCTGCCGCTTCCCGATCAGGTGAGAGGCGACGACCACCCCGCCGTTCACGAGTTGCGCGAGCACGCGCTGTGGTCCGAGGGTATGGTGTGGTGCACTCCCGAGCGCCATGGACAGATCACCGGAATCATGAAGGCGCAGATCGACCACCTGCCGCTCGAGATGAAAGGCATGCGGCCGACGCAGGGGCGGACTCTCGCGGTGATGCAGGTGTCCGGTGGGTCGCAGTCGTTCAACGCCGTCAACACTCTCCGTCTGCTCGGCCGTTGGATGCGCATGTTCACGATCCCCAACCAGTCCTCGGTCGCGATGGCCTACAAGGAATTCGGCGAAGACGGTCGCATGCGCCCTTCCAGCTATTATGATCGCATCGTCGACGTTATGGAGGAGCTGGTGCGCTTTACCGTGCTGACGCGGTCGCATGCGCGCCAGCTCACCGACCGATACTCCGAGCGCAAGACACGAGGCGACGTCGGTCGACAAGACGATCATTCGGCAATCGCTACCGCACGCCGCTAAGTGTGAGGCATTTGCTCCCGCGCGCCTTAGGGGGATGGCGCGCGGGAGCGCGACGACCAGGTTTTCCCTTGATGCCGCCGCTAGCCGAGAAAGCCGACGGCCCTAGGAAAGCTCTTCGATCAACAGCAGCCCGAGAAAGCCGACGAAGAACATCGCGCTGATCAGTGGCGTGTCGGGCTTCTCGTGGGCCTCGACCAGCAGTTCCTCGGTGACCAGATAGAGCAGTGCCATTAGTCCGAAGCTCAGGAACGCCGTGATCATCGCAGGCGAGAGCGCGGCGACCGGCGTCGCGATCAAAGCGCCTACGGGCAGCAGGAGGCCGATCCCGAGCGTGGCGCCGATGATCGCGACCTTCGACCTGATCCTGTCCTGCAGCGCCTCCGTAACCGTCAGCCCCAGGAACAGCACCTCGACCGTCAATGCGATGGTCAGCAGCCGACCGGCCTTCTCGCCGGCAACGAACGCGAGGCCGAGCACGAGCCCATCAACCAGTATGTCGATCCCGACCGCGCCGAGCATTGCGACCGGACCGGTCATTCTCGATCCCGCCGCCTTGAGACCGAGCATCACGGCAACGCCGATCGCCCCGCCTATCAACGTGGCGGCTGGCGAGCCTCCATGAAGCACCTGTGGCAGAATCTCGGCGGCGGCCGCAGCGAACACGACGCCGGCGGCGAGGTGCTGGACGCCGGCAACGACGGCCTCGCCGGGACGCCGCCAAACCGAGACCAGCGCGCCCAGCAGCACCGCGAGCACGGGAATGATCGTGCTGGTCAATCCGGTCATCGCGACGTCTCCCCGCTTTGCATGAGCCCGGCCATCATACGACGTCGTCCGGCGCGAGCACGCATTCGGCGTCAGGATCGGTCTCGATCTGCACCGTAGCGTGATGGATGCCGAACTGCTGCCTCAAGATGATGGCGAGATCGGCCGTGAACCGGTCGCCTGGATACCCGCCGGGCATCACGAGGTGGACGGTCAGCGCGGTCTCGGTCGTGCTGAGCGGCCAGACGTGCAGGTCGTGCACGGCCGTCACGCCCGGCTGCCCCTCCAGGAAGGCGCCGACCATCTGCGGATCGAGGCCCGGCGGCGAAGCCTGCAGGCTCATGTTCACCGAGTCGCGCAGCAGACCCCACGTCCCGATCGCGATCACGGCGACGATCACCAGGCTGACGACCGGATCGATCCAAGACCAGCCGGTCTGGACGATCGCGAAGCCGGCCGCCACGACCCCCGCCGAGACGGCGGCATCGGCCGCCATATGGAGAAAGGCGCCGTTGATATTGAGGTCGCCCTTCCGCCCGCTCATGAACAATAGCGCGGTCGCACCATTGATCAGTATTCCGATCCCCGCGACGATCATCACCATCGTCCCGGCGACCGGCGACGGCTCGGAAAAGCGGCCGATCGCCTCGACCGCGATGACCGTGATCGCCACGAGCAGCAGCAGCGCGTTGAGGAAGGCGGCCAGTATCGACGAGCTTCGAAGTCCGTAGGTGTACTTCCCCTTCGGCTGCCGTTTCGCCAGCGTCGCCGCGCCCCAGGCGATCAGCAGTCCCAACACGTCGCTGAGGTTGTGCCCCGCATCGGCAAGGAGCGCCATCGAACCCGCAACAATGCCGTAGGCGCCCTCGACGACCACGAAGCCGAGGTTGAGCGTCGTGCCGATCGCGAAGGCGCGCCCGAAGCTCTTCGGCGCGTGGACGTGCCCGAGCCCTCCATGGGCGTGACCATGACCGCCATCGCCATGATCGTGTCCAGCGTGGTCGTGCGAACCGGAATGTCCGCTCACTTGACTACCTCCCCGGTTTGTATGCGACCGATGACCTCGACCGTCTCGAGCGTGATCAGCCCGATGCCGTCGATGTCGGCGAGCGCCGTGGCGAAGGCGCGCAAGCGCGCCTCCGCGTCGACGATCTCGATCACTAGCGACTGCTCGTCCTCGAGCACATGCCGCCGATGCGTGTGCGACGACCGGCCGAAGCCGAACAGCGCCTGCACCACCGTCGCACCCGCCATGCCGCCGCCTCTCGCACGCGCGGCGATCTCCTCGTAGACCCGGCGATCGCCGAAGTAGGCGGCTTCGTCGGTGTAGATCCGCAAGAGTCTCATCTCGGTCATCTCAACGTCCTCCGGTTTCCATGGTGCCGTTCTCGCCCGCTGGCGGTCGCGGCGGACTTCCATCGCGGCGGGACCGGATCGCCAGAACGACCTTGGCGATCGCCGGCAGCACCAGCAGCGTGAGGATGGTCGCGGCGACGAGCCCACCGATCACCGTGATCGCGAGCGGCTTCTGGACTTCCGCGCCCGTCCCGTGGGCGAGCGCCATCGGCACGAACCCGATGGCGGGCACGAACCCGGTCATCACGACCGC
>JAFEEZ010000226.1 GCA_018240825.1 Pseudomonadota bacterium
CGACGCGACCAACCTGCCCTATGTCAAGTTCGGCGATTCGACCAAGGCGCGAGTCGGCGACTGGGTGATCGCGATCGGCAACCCGTTCGGACTCGGCGGCACGGTCACGGCGGGAATCGTCTCCGCACTGCACCGCGTCACCGGTCAGGGCGGCGCCTATGACCGCTTCATCCAGACCGACGCGGCGATCAACAAGGGCAATTCCGGGGGGCCGATGTTCGACCTGAACGGCAACGTCATCGGCATCAATTCGCAAATCTATTCGCCATCCGAAGGGTCGGTCGGCATCGGCTTCGCCATCCCGGCCGAAGCGGCCAAGCCGATCATCGACACGATGATGAAGGGCGGCAAGATCCAGCGCGGCTATCTGGGGGTCGGCATCCAACGGATCGACGAGGACATCGCAGCCTCGCTCGGCCTGCCCAAGGACAAGGGCGAACTCATCAATCGTGTCGAGCCCGGTCAGGCGGCCGACAAGGCTGGCATCAAGCTGCGCGACGTGATCGTCGCGGTCAACGGGCAGGAAGTGAACCCCGACAACACCCTGTCCTATCTGATCGCCAATATCACGCCCGGCTCGACCGCGCGGCTCAGCGTTATCCGCGACGGCAAGCCGCTGACGATCAACGCGACCATCGGTACGCGCCCGAGCGAGGAAGAACTGGCCAATCTCGTCCCCGGCGGGGCGCCCGACGGCGGCGGGAACGGTGCGCCGGGCGCACCCGAACTGCGGGCGTCGACCGACCTGCTCGGCGTTCAGGTGACTGCGCTGACGCCGGGCATCGCCAACAATCTCGGCATCGCGCCGGGCAGCATCAGCGGCGTCGTCATCACCAACATCGACCCGTCGAGTGACGCCGCAGCGAAGAGCCTGCAACGCGGCGATATCATCTCCTCGGTCAATCGAGTCGCGATTACGACCCCGGCGCAACTGGCGGCCCAGGTCAACGCCGCGAAGGCGGCCGGGCGCAACACGGTGCTGCTCTACATCACGCGGGTGCGCCAGGGCAGCCTCTACATCGCGGTCAAGCTCAAGGGCTGACACCCGCCCGACGGCTCGCTAGAACTCCCTCGTTCCGGACCCGGCGCGAGGGAGTTTTTTGTGACCGAATTCACCACCGACTGGACTGCCGCCGGCGAGGCCGAGCTCGCCGAGATCGTCGCGCTGCGCCGCGCGATCCACGCCGATCCGGAGATCGGCAACCACTGCCCGCGCACCACCGCGAAGTTGCGCGCGGCACTCGACGGTTTGCCGCTCGAAATCCACGAATCGACCTCGACCACCGGGTTCGTCGCGATCCTGCGCGGCGGTGGCGACAATGGCCGCGTCGTGCTGCTGCGCGGCGACATGGACGCGCTCCCCATGCCCGAGGAGACGGGGCTCGACTTCGCCAGCCAGGTGCCCAACGCGATGCACGCCTGCGGCCATGATTCGCATTGCTCGATGCTGGTCGGCGCCGCCCGCGCGCTGTCGGCGCGCAAGGATCAACTGCCCGGCACCGTCGTCTTCATGTTCCAGCCGGGCGAAGAAGGGCATCACGGCGCGCGCTTCATGATCGAGGACGGGCTGCTGAACATCGAGCGCCCCGACAGCGCGTTTGCGCTCCACATCGACCCCAACACGCGCGCCGGCGCAATCCGCACGCGCAAGGGGCCGCTGCTCGCCTCGACCGACGCGCTAAACATCACGATCAAGGGCGCGGGCGGGCACGCCGCGATGCCGCACGATTGCCTCGACCCGATCCCGGTCGCGGCCGAAATCGTGACCGCGCTGTCGGTGTTCGTCGCGCGGCAGGTTCCGGCGACCGACCCCGCGGTGCTCTCGATCACCAGGGTCGAGGCCGGGTCCGCCTATAATATCGTGCCGGGCGAAGTGAAAATGCTCGGCACGCTCCGCACGCTGAGCCCCGCGACGCGCGAAAAGGCGCGCGCCGGGCTTACCCGCATCGTCGAAAACGTCGCGGCGGCGCACGGCATGACCGCCGAGGTGCGGATCGACGACGGCTACCCGGTGACGATGTGCGATCCGCGCGCCGTCGATCTGATCGAGAAAGTTTCCGGCAGCCTTGGGGAAGGCCAGTGGCTGCCGATGCCCGCGCCGATCATGGGCGGAGAGGATTTCAGCTACGTGCTGCGCGAAGTCCCCGGCGCGATGGCCTTCATCGGTGTCGCCCCCGAAGGCAGCGACCCGTCGACCAACCCGCCGCTCCACAACACGAAGATGACGATCGAAGAATCGGTGATGGCGAAGGGCATCGCGATGCACTGCGCCTATGCCGAGCGGTTTTTGGAGAACGGGTTCGATTGAGGGGGTGCGGTTGCCCCACGCGTTCGTCACCCCGGACCTGATCCGGGGGCCCGCTAGCTCTCGCAGGGAGGGACAAAAGCGGGATGCCGGATCAAGTCCGGCATGACGAGGGTGAACGCTGATCCCGCCCTCATCGCGCGCTGGGCCGAAGCCTGGGCGATATCGCGCGGTGCGGCAATGCCGGTGGCGCACGACGGTGGGCTCTATATCCATGTCGGCCAGCCCGACCAAATCGGGCGCTACATCTTCGCGAGCCTCGACCGCGAGCCGATCCGCGAGCTCGCCGCCAGGATCGACCGCCCCCTTCTCTACCTCAAGGTCTGCGCCCCCGCCGGCCTCGTCCGCCCGCTCCTTCTGCCGGATTGGGAGATCGCGACGCCCGGCTATATGATGACCGCGCCGGTAGCGGCGATGCTCGATCGCCCGCCCGCGCTGCCGGAAGGATTAACCGCCTGCGTCGCGCGTAGCGGTCCGGTCACCTTCGCGACCATCACCGGTTCAGCCGGCGGCGAAGCTGCGCGCGGCCGCATCATCGCGCTGGACGACCTCGTCGTGTTCGACCGCATACGAACCGCCGATACCTATCAGCGCCGCGGACTCGCGAGCACGATAATGCGCACGCTGGCCGCCGAGGCCGCCCGCCTCGGCATCCGAGATGCAATGCTTTGTGCGACGCCGCCCGGGCGTGCGCTCTACGAAAGCCTCGGCTGGTCGCTGCACAGCGACTATACGACAGCCTCGCTCGCCTCGTAAAACTGTGCCACGGTGCGGCATGGCTACTTCCGCATCCTCCCGTCCGATCGCTGAGCTCACTATCCGCGGCGTCATCCTCGGCGGGCTCATCACCCTGCTGTTCACCGCGGCCAACGTCTATCTCGGGCTCAAGGTCGGGCTGACCTTCGCGACGTCGATTCCGGCGGCGGTGATCTCCATGGCGATCCTGCGACTGTTCAAGGATTCGTCGATCCTCGAAAACAACATCGTCCAGACGATCGCGAGCGCAGCGGGGACGCTGGCGGCGATCATCTTCGTACTGCCCGGATTGATCATCGTCGGGTGGTGGCATGGCTTTCCGTTCTGGACGACCGCCGCGATCACCGCGACCGGCGGCATATTGGGCGTGATGTTCTCGGTGCCGCTGCGTCGCGCGCTGGTGGTCGACACCGACCTTCCCTATCCCGAAGGGCGAGCGGCCGCCGAAGTGCTGGAGGTCGGATCGGGCGGCGGCGGGGCGGCGGAGCAGAATGCGGCGGGGCTGCGCATCCTCATCTGGAACGGCATCGTATCGGCCGGGTTCGCGATCCTGACGCAGACGAAGCTCGCCGCCGCCGAGGCCTCGACCTGGTTTCGCGTCGGGCGCAGCGCCACCGGGATTTCGGGCGGACTGTCGTTCGCGCTGTTCGGCGTCGGCCACCTCGTCGGCCTTTCCGTCGGTCTCGCGCAGCTCGTCGGCCTCGTCACCGGCTGGTGGATCGTGCTGCCGATCCTGACCGCGCAGCAAGGCGGCGGCGGGACGGCGGAAGAAATCGCCAACGCCGTGTTTCGCGCCGATGTCCGCTTTTTCGGGGCTGGCGTAATCGGCGTCGCGGCGGTGTGGACCCTGGTCAAGATCGCCGGGCCGGTCATCGGCGGCATCCGGTCGGCGATGGCCGCCAGTCGCGCGCGGCGCGGGGGCGAGGCGCTGGCGCTTACTGAACGCGACCTGCCAGTCGGTTGGGTCGCGGGCGGATCGCTCGCGATCCTCGCGCCGATCGCGTGGCTGTTGTGGACGACGATCGCGGGCGGCCCGCTCGCCGGGTCGGCGGTGCTGCTGATCGCCGGCGCATTGGTGTTCATCGTCGTGATCGGGCTGATGATCGCTGCGGTGACGGGTTATATGGCCGGGCTGATCGGCGCATCGAACTCGCCAGTGTCGGGGATCGGCATCCTGTCGGTGCTCGCTTCGTCGCTCATGCTGGTCGGGCTGTTCGGCCGCGGTGCTCCCGCGGACACGACACAGGCGCTGGTCGCCTACGCGCTGATTGTAACCGGCGTGATCTTCGGCGTTGCGACGATCGCCAACGACAACCTCCAGGATCTGAAGACCGGTCAATTGGTCGGCGCGACGCCGTGGAAGCAACAGGTGGCGCTGATCATCGGCGTGGTGTTCGGATCGATCGTCGTGCCGCCGGTGCTGGAGCTGCTCAATGTCGCATTCGGGTTCGCCGGCGCGCCCAACGCCGGGCCGAACGCGCTCGGCGCTCCGCAAGCGAACCTCATCTCCAGCCTCGCCAAGGGCGTGCTGGGCGGCGACCTCAACTGGCGGATGCTCGGC
>JAFEEZ010000227.1 GCA_018240825.1 Pseudomonadota bacterium
GCGCCTGTTCCTCGGCCGTCGAAAAGCCGTTGACCACTTCGACCCCGGCGCGGTTGTACCAGCTGCGGTTGAAGATCACGAGCTCGCCCGCCGCGGGTAGTTGCGCGACGTAGCGCTGGAAATACCATTCGGTCTTCTGCCGGTCGTTGGGCTTGGGCAGCGCGACGACGCGGGTTGAGCGGACCGAGAGATGTTCGGTCAGCGCCTTGATCGTGCCGTCCTTGCCCGCGCCGTCGCGGCCTTCGAGGACGATGATCGTGCGCTCGCCGGTCTTTGCGTGCGCGAGCTGCATCTGGACCAGCCCGAGCTGAAGTTCGTCGCCGCCGTCCGATTTGGCCATGTTTGTCTCCGTTCGCCATGAGCTCGTCGAAGGGCGCTCTTCCTTGCTTGAAGAAAAGACAGGGCTTCGACAAGCTCAGCCCGAACGGCGAAGGAATATGACTTTTCACCTGTCCCGCCGCGAGGCGACCGCCGAGCAAACAAAATATAACTATCTGCTGTTCAGTGATACCAAGCGATCCGAGGACAGAGACAATTATCTATCCACCGAGGGGAACGTGCTGAAAGGATTTCATCGATGATGCGATGGGTGGCGATCATCGGGGGCGGCGGTGCGGCAATTGCCCTCGTGGCCGGCGGAATGGTCGTTCACGACTATCGGCGGCTCCAGTCACTTCTTCAACCGGCAACACTGAACGAAGCGGTCGCGTGCTGGCAGGACGCGGACGCCCGGAATCGCATCATGAGTTCGGAATCGCGACGCGATACGGAAGTGATCAGGATTGCCCTGTCAGGCGAAAATCTGACGAGTCAGAAACATGCCGGCGCTGGTTCGGGCGCGTCCGCGATGGACCAGATGATCGGGGGCGACCGGTCGGCGGAGCGGCTGAACTACACTTACGAATATTTCTGGTCGCCGGGGGAGCGTCGGCGCATATTCGATTACGCCATGTCGCGCCGGCCGATCTGCGGCCCGAACGGCACGATCGCGGTCAGGTCACGGCCGGCGCGCGCGATGACGGCAGTGTAGCGGCTAGAGCGCCGCCGCCATCTCCGCTAGCTTGACCACGGTGTTCATGTTGCGCCCCGTGCCGGTCTTGGCGGCGGGGATGACGAGCTTCGACGCGGCCATGCCGTGGTCGGTGTAGCGGACGTAGATCTCGCGTTTGCCGCGCGCGATTTCCTCGCCATCGACATGCCGGGCTTCCTCAGCGACACCCCTGGGCGGTTTGTCGTCGAGGAAGATCGCGACGACACGGTTGCCCGGCGCGTTGGGGAAGGGATTGGCCTTCGCGACCGCCGCCATCTCCGCCGCCGTTCGCACCATCACGCCGATCGGTTTTCCGGCATAATCGTGCATCGCCTTTTCCAGCGCGGCCTTGACGGCCTTCTCGCTCTTGTCGCTGGCGAACACGACGTTGCCGCTGGCGATATAGGTCTTCACCCGCTCGAACCCGGCCTTCTTGCACATCGCGGCGAGCTCGGTCATCGGCAGCTTGCCCGTGCCGCCGACGTTCACGGCGCGCAGCAGGGCGACATAGGCGGGCATGATCGGCTCCATCGGGGTGGTCGCGTGAGGCCGATCATGCCAGAGACCGTGAGATGACGGAAACGGCTTTCGATATTCCCGGCTTCGACCTCGACGCCTTCGTTCGCGCGACGCTCGCGGAGGATTTGGGCGAGGGCGGCGACATCACGTCCGCCGCCGTCATTCCGGCCGATGCGCGGTTCGCAGGGGTGATGGACAGCCGCGATGCGATCGTCGTCGCAGGACTCCCGGTCGCGCTGGCATTCTTCCGCGCGCTCGATCCTGTCGTGGAGATCGAAATGCTCGTCGCGGACGGCGACCGGGCGGCGGCGGGCGCCGACCTGATGCGCCTCACCGGCAATGCCCGCGCGATGCTCACCGCCGAGCGCGCGGCGCTCAACACCGTTCAGCATCTGTCGGGCATCGCGACAATGACTCGCGCCTATGTCGACAGGATCGCTGGCACGGGCGCGACGTTGCTCGACACGCGAAAGACGATTCCCGGGCTGCGTAGCCTCGAAAAATACGCGACACGGATGGGCGGGGCGACAAACCATCGCATGGGGCTGTGGGATGCGGCGATGATCAAGGACAACCATGTCGCGGTCGCCGGATCGGTCGGCGAAGCGGTGCGGCGAGCGAAGGACGCCGCCGTCACGCGGATCATCGTCGAGGTCGACAGCGTCGACCAGATCGAGCCCGCGCTCGCCGCCGGTGCGACGCATCTGTTGCTCGACAATATGGACGTGCCGACCTTGCGCGGGGCGGTGACGCTGGTCGGCGGGCGCGTGCCGACAGAGGCGTCGGGCGGAGTCCGGCTCGACACGATCCGCGCCATCGCGGAAACCGGTGTGACCTATATCAGCGTCGGGCGATTGACCCAGTCGGCGCCCGCGGCCGATATCGGGCTGGATTTCGCGCTGAGAGCCTGACACTCTGCCGAACCGAAACAGGGGGATGCGATGCGGCCGAAGTCGATCGTCTATTATGAATACGCCTATCTGGGATCGGTGCTGCTCGGCATCGTGGTCACCGCGATGACGTGGAGCGTGAACAACGCGACGCAGGAGGTCGAACAAATCCGCGCGACGCTCGGGGCGTCGTTCCTGCCGATCCTCTATGTGTTCATCTACACGATCTCGCTGGCGCTGTGGTATTTCACCGCGCGTGTGCCCAACGGTATCGCCAAATGGATCGTCGTCGGATGGTGCTGTCTTTCGCTCCTGGGATCGGGGTACGCGATCGCCGCCGGCAATTTGCCGGTCGACCTGCCCGGCTTGCTGGCGGTAGCCGCGCTCGCGCTGAACGGAATCGCGGTCTATCTGTTGTTCCGGCCCGATGCGCGGGCGTGGTTCGGCGAAAGGGCATGAGACGCATCGCACGGACGATCGCGGCTGCGCTGGCGCTCGCTCCCGGCATTGCGGGCGCGCAGGCGCTGGTCTGTATAGCGCCCGGCGTAGCGCCGCGACCGACGCCCGATCTGCCGAACTCCAGCCAGCCACAGCGGGTGTTGCCGATCGGCGGCTACACGCTGGCGATAACCTGGTCCCCGCAATTCTGCCGCACCGGCGGGTTCACGCCGGCCGCACGATTCCAGTGCGGCAGCGGCAACCGCTTCGGGTTCACCTTGCACGGGCTTTGGCCCGACGGGGTGGGCAAGGAATGGCCGCAATATTGCGCCGCGACGCCCTTGCTGCCGCCGGCGACGATCAAGGGGATGATGTGCAGGACGCCGTCGGCGCAATTGATCCAGCACGAATGGGCCAAGCACGGGACGTGCACCGGAATGACCCCGCTGCACTATTTCGAGACCTCCATCCAGCTTTTCGGCGCGCTGCGCTATCCCGACATGAACGCACTGTCGCGCGGACCACTGACGGTGGGTCAGTTCACGGCGGCGTTTGCGGCGGCCAATCCGGGCGTACCCGCGAACGCGATCCGCGTCACGGCGAAGCGCGGCTGGCTCGACGAACTGTGGCTGTGTCTCGATCGGCAAGCGGCACGCTATGTGTCCTGCAAGCCGAATACGGGCGGCCTTGCGGCCAACGCCTCACTCAAAATCTGGCGCGGCCGGCGGCGTTAGCCCTCGATCGTCGCGGTCGATGGGTGATGCTTGTCGAGATGTTTCTTGATGATCCGAAGGTTGCGCGTGTTCGATCGAAAGAAAAAGTCGGGGATCGCGCCCACGAACGGGATCAGCCCGAGCAGGAAGTCGGTCCCGACATTGCCGAACATCCGCGCCATCTGAACCCTGGACATGCCCAGGTTGCGCGCTTCCCACACCATATAAGCGCCCA
>JAFEEZ010000228.1 GCA_018240825.1 Pseudomonadota bacterium
AAGAGAGGAACCCCGGTTCGCCGCCTCCACGCGCTCAGGTGCCGGGCTGCGGCTGCCACGCGGCCTTGAGCCGCAGGGCGGGCTTGAAGTCGGGCGAGCGGGCCAGGACTTCGCGCAGGAGCGTCGCGGCCATCTCCTGCACGCCTTCGCCGCGCAGCTCCACCGCAAGGCGGAGCGCACGGTCGGCGCGCCGGGCGTCGCCGTTGAGGAAGAGCCGGGCCGTGCCGAGGAGCGCGGGCAGGTCGGCCGTGCGGGCGGCGATGCGCATCTCCCACTCCATCAGGTCGGGCTCGCGGCCGGGGAGCCAGGCGGGCTTGGCGAGGCGCAGGTCGCGCACCTGCTGGCCGGCCTCGGTCCAGCGGTCATGGTGCGCCGCGATTTCGAGCTGGTCGAAAAACTCTTTTTCATTGGTCACTTTCACCGGCTGCACCACCGGGACCGCAGCGGCCGCCCGCCTGCGCTCCGCCTCCAAGATAACGTCCGTGCGCTCGCGCAACCCGCCCAGCACGGGGTTGTCGGGGTAGGTGGTTTTGGCGTAGTCCAAAATCCGGGCCGCGGTCTCCGTGCGCCCCGCCGCGAGCAGCGTCTCGGCGGTCTGGCGGTAGAGGCTGGCCGGCATCATCCGGCCGCGGAACTGTTCGGCGATTTCGGATTGCAGGCCGGCATCGGGCAGGAGCGCCGCCGCGACCGTGCCGCGGAGCCATTGGTAGATGCCCGTGTCCGCGAGACTCGCCTGCGGCATCATCGGCTCGAGCGCGGCCAGGGTGGCGCGCGCGCCGGTCAGGTCGCCCAGCTCCATCTGCCGCTGCGCGAGCAGAAAGCGGAACCGCAGGTCGGCAAAGCTGTGCGCCGCCGCCTCCTCGACACACAGCCGCAGCAGGGGCAGCGACCGCGTCTTCATCAGCTCCGTCGCCATGAGCAGCAGGTTCTGCGGCGGCGAACCGAAGCGGAAAAAATAATCCTGCAGCGCACGCTCCGCCTCCGCCTCGCGGCCCGCCGCGAGGTTTTCGGTCACGGCGCCGAGGTAATTCCTCGGCTCGTTGGGCGCGAGGGCCTGCAATTCCGCCTGCGCCCGCGCCATGTCGTCGAAGCGGCCGGTGAGCCGCGCCACCCGCACCTCCAGCGGCAGCACCTGGCCGGGCCGCGCATCGGGGCGCCGCCGCCACTCCGCCAGGATCCGCGCCGCCTCGGCGCCGCGGTTCAGCTGGATGAGGGCCAGCACCTGCGCCTCGCGCTGCACGTCGCCCGCGGTCTCGCCCTCGGGGGCGGCGAGCTTGAGCACGTCCTTCGCTCGCCCGGAGTCGAGCAGCGCCTGGAGCCGCATCCGCAGGAGCCAGGCACCGTCGGCTTTCGCCATTTTTTCAAACCGGTCGCAGACTTGGATGATCCGGTCGTAGTCCTCGCCGTTGCTGCAGAGGCCGAAGAGAAACTCCAGGTGTTCGCGGCCGGGGTAGCCGTAGGCGAGATCCTCGGTGAGCAGCTGCAGGGCCTTCGCCCGCTGGTTGATCAGCAGGTTGAAGCGCGCCAGCGCCAGCCGCGCGCGCCAATGGTGCGGCGCGCGCTCCAGGCCCGAGCGGAGCTTCATCGCGGCGTCGGACCAGCGCTTGTTGTCCAGGTCTTCGAGGCCTTCCTCGATCAGGGCGCGGCCCTGCGCCTCGCGGATCTCCGCCCGCCGCACTGGCAGCAGCAGCGCATCGGTGTAGGTGACAAACGAGTAACGCCGCGAGGTCTGCCAGTTGTACCAGACTGTCGCCGCGCCGACGTAGGCCGCCACCACCGCACCCGCGAGCCACAGGGTGAGGCCGCGCCCGCTGATAATGAGATCAACCCGCCCGCGCTGCGTATCCCGGCGACGGAAACCCCACAGCCCGAACCACCACTGATCCACCACCCCCGCCGGATTGCCCCACACGATCTTCATGGCGTGCACACGGCCGCGGCGGGCCGGTTAATCGTATTCAGTTTCTGGGGATTTGATGAAATGGGCATGCGGGCCGGCGCCGGCGAGGCGATGGGAGCCGCCCAAGCTCAACAGCCCCGGCAACATTTCAACCCGCCCGCGTGACGATCCGGTGATATCCGCGCGCGCCCGGGGGCTTCTCCCCACGCAAAATGTAACATTGGGAGCGTTGCCGCCCGGCCCGCCCGGCGACATGTTTCCTGATCGTAACGTCTCCACCCCATCCGCGCCATGTCCGCCAAATCCCCGTCCGTCTCCCGCTCCACGAAGGATCAGCTCATCGCCAAGATCGCCGCGGCGCAGCGCGAGGCCGACTTCGCGAAGAAAGCCGCCAAGACCGCCAAGCAGCACGTCCGCGACGCCAAGGCGGAGCACAAGTCCGCGCGCCGCACCGCCAAGCGTCTCCGCAAGATCGTGAAGTCGCTCAAGGTCCAGCTCGCCGCGCTCGCGAAGAAAACCGCCGCCGCGCGCAAGAAATCCCCCGCCAAGGCCGCCGCCAAGCGCACCCGCTCTACCGCCAAGCCTGCTCCTGAAGCCGTTTCCCCGCCAGAGGCGACTCCGGTCGTACCGGCCACCGACACGCCCGCTCCGGTCGCCATCGCCGCCGCGACGACGTAGGGCGGCCTTACCTCGCGCTCAGTTCTTCGTCAGCGCAACTTCCACCGCGGTCCAGCCGGCCGGCCCGATCTTCACCGCGGGTAAAACCTGCGTCGCGTAACCCGGCCGCGAAACCACCACGTAGTACTCGCCGGGATTGAGCAGCCGGTGCACGCGGCCAAAGGTGGCGTCGCTGGTCCGCCGGTCGATCGTCTCGTCATCGATACGCGGCAGCCAGACTTCGGCCTGCAGCGGCGCACCTGTCGCCGCATCCTTCACCCGCAGCGACAGTCCCGGCCCGGCCGCCTGCGCCAGCAGCGCGCGGGCGCCCTGCAGGTTGGTCTGCACGATGCCGGCGACTTCCTCCGGCGGCAGGACGTG
>JAFEEZ010000229.1 GCA_018240825.1 Pseudomonadota bacterium
ATCGCTGCCGCCAATCGTGGCCGCGCGATCCGCATGCTGGTCGACATCGACCCCGGCATCCACCGCACGGGCGTCGCCTCTCCCGCCGATGCCGTGGCGTTGGCGGGCCAGATCGCGGAAGCGGCGCGGCTCACCTATGGCGGCATACAGTTCTACTGCGGACCGCAACAGCACATTCCCGCCTTCGCCGACCGCCGCGCCGCCATCTCCGAGCGCACCGCCTACCTGCAAGCCGTCGTCGCCGCGCTGACCGACGCCGGGCTCCCGCCGCGAGTGATCACCGGCGGGGGCACGGGCACGCACCGGATCGACGTCGAGCTTGGCGTGCTGACCGAACTGCAAGTCGGATCCTACGTGTTCATGGATCGCGAATATCGCGACTGCGATCTCGGCGCGACCTTCGCGACCGCGTTGATGGTCGACACGCGCGTAATCAGCGCCAACGCGCCCGGCATGGCGACGCTCGATGCGGGACTCAAGGCGTTCGCGACCGAAGCCGGCGCGCCGGTCATTATCGCCGGCGCCCCCGACGGCGCCGCCTATCGCTTCTTGGGCGACGAGCATGGCGCCGTCGTCGCGACCGACGGTGCGGATGCGCCAGGTCTCGGCGCGCGCGTGACCGCGATGACCCCGCATTGCGACCCGACGGTCAATCTCTACGACGCCTACCACGTCGTCCGCGGCGACACGCTGGTCGCGATCTGGCCGGTCACCGCGCGCGGACGTTCCGCCTGACGGCGGCGTCGATCGCTGAACGGGTCGTTACGCCCCCGCGGGGGCCGGGTTGCCGAATGGACCTTTGGGGCGCTTGGTTTTGGGAATCGAGGTGCCTGCCGCCGGAATTGGCGTGGCGCTCGCGCCGCCATCGTCGCGACCGATCGGCTCGCCAGCCGCCAGCCGCTTGATCTCCTCACCGGTCAGCGTCTCGTATTCGAGCAGCGCGCCCGCCACCGCGTGCAGCTGGTCGATATTCTCGGTCAGCACCTCGGTCGCGCGCTTGTGGCCGTTGTCGATCAGCCGCTTGATCTCGCTGTCGATGAGGAGCGCGGTCTCGTTCGACATGTTGTGCCGCTGACTTTGCGAATAGCCCAGGAACGTCTCGCCCTGCTGCTCTTCATATTCGAGCGGCCCGAGCTTGTCGGACATGCCCCAGCGCATCACCATCGCGCGGGCGAGCTTGGTCGCTTGCTGGATGTCGCCCGACGCGCCCGACGACACCTTGTCATAGCCGAAGATTACTTCCTCGGCGGCGCGCCCGCCCATCACGGTGGCAAGGTCGGCGTACATCTTGTCGCGATGATAAGAATAATTGTCGCGCTCGGGCATCGACACGACCATGCCGAGCGCGCCGCCGCGCGGAATGATCGTCGCCTTGTGGATCGGGTCCGACGCCGGCTCGTGGATGCGCACCAGCGCATGGCCCGCCTCGTGATATGCGGTCATGCGCTTTTCCTCGGGCGTCATGACGAGCGATTTCCACTCGGTGCCCATGATCACCCGGTCCTTGGCGAGCTCGAACTGCGCCATCGCAACGAGGCGCTTGCCGAGGCGCGCCGCCATCAGCGCCGCTTCGTTGACCAGATTGGCGAGGTCGGCGCCCGACATGCCCGGTGTGCCGCGCGCGAGCGTGCGCGCATCGACGTCGGGGGCCAGCGGCACCTTCTTCATATGGACCTGCAGGATCTGCACGCGGCCCTCAATATCGGGCAGCGGCACCGTCACGCGGCGGTCGAAACGGCCCGGACGCAGCAAGGCGGGGTCGAGTACGTCGGGCCGGTTGGTCGCGGCGATGATGATGATGCCCTCGTTCGCCTCGAACCCGTCCATCTCGACCAGCAGCTGGTTGAGCGTCTGTTCGCGCTCGTCGTTACCGTTGCCCAGGCCGGCGCCGCGGTGGCGGCCGACCGCGTCGATTTCGTCGATGAAGACGATGCACGGCGCCGATTTCTTGGCCTGTTCGAACATGTCGCGCACGCGGCTCGCGCCGACGCCGACGAACATCTCGACGAAGTCCGAGCCCGAAATGGTGAAGAACGGGACGCCCGCCTCCCCGGCGATCGCGCGCGCGAGCAGCGTCTTGCCGGTGCCGGGCGATCCGACCAACAGCGCGCCCTTGGGGATTTTGCCGCCCAGCCGCGCGAATTTGGTCGGGTCCTTCAGGAACTCGACGATCTCCTGCAATTCCTCGCGCGCCTCGTCGATGCCGGCGACATCGTCGAACGTCACCTTACCGTGCTTTTCGGTCAGCATCCGCGCGCGGCTCTTGCCGAACCCCATTGCGCCAGAACCAGACGACTTCTGCATCTGGCGCAGCACGAAGAAGGCGATCGCCAACATCAGCACGAACGGCAGCGACTGGACCAGCAGATACTGCCAGATCGACGCCTGCTCCTCGGGCTTGGCGACGACGTCGACATTGGCGGCGGTCAGAGAGGGGACAAGCTGCGGATCGGGAATCGCGGGCAGATTGGTGCGGAAGGTCGAATTGTCCTTCATCGTGCCCGTGACGACGGTGCCGGCGATCTCGACCTTGGCGACCGTGCCCTGCTTCACCTGGTTGAGGAACGAGGAATAGGACAGCGACTTGCCCGGCGCGGCCGCGCCGCGTTCGCCGATCAGCGACACGACCAAGGCCAGCGCGACCAGGATGCCGACCCAGATCACCAGGTTTTTCATCCAGTTGTTGCCGCCGTCAGACTGCTTATCGTCGTTCATAAGTTCGTCGCTTACCTTTTTCGCCGCCCTACAAGATAAGCGACCAACTATTAATGGCAATGGAACAAGCCGCGCATTGGGTCGATCAGACTGATCGCCGCGGCGGGGCCATCGAAAAGCGCCATTGCGCGCCCGTTTCGCCGGCGCGCACGGGCTGGCCCAATACATTGGCGAGCATCGCCGGTCGACCCGATTCGAGTGTCCGCACGGCGGCGGCCAGCGCGCTGCCACGCAATGACGCCATGGCGTCAAGCCCGGTGACGCAGCGCTCGACGAGCCGGCGACGCAGTTCGAACGGCAGGTCGTCGGGCACGGTCAGCACGATTCCGGCCGTATCGCGATGGCACAATTGGTCGGCCAGCCGATCGGCCATCCAGCCAATCGCATCGTCGGCATCGCCCAGCGCCGCAGCGCTGACGGCTACGTGGTCGGTGTCAAGCCAGTCGGTGGCGGCGAGCGATTTTCGCAACCGCGCGCGATCGAATCGATCGCTGACGTTGCTCGGATCGTCGACCGGTCTGATGCCCTGCGCCGCGCACAACGCGACCAGTTCGGCATGCCGCCAGCCGAGCAATGGCCGGACGATCCGCCCGCTTCTCGCGCGCACGCCGGCCAGGCCCGCCACCCCCGCGCCGCGGTTGAGCCGCATGATCAGGGTCTCGACCTGGTCGTCGGCGTGGTGCGCCGTGGCGATCAGGCCGGCGCCAATCGCATCGGCATGCTCATCGAGCAGTCGGTAGCGTAGTTCGCGAGCGCGCGCCGGCAGGTTGGCGGTGCGCCCGGCACGGTCGGGGAACGGCGCGGTCAGGATCGCGTGGCGCATCCCTCGCGCGGCGCAGAGTTCGGCGACCCACGCTGCTTCGCTCGCCGATTCGGGGCGAAGGCCATGATCGACTGTCGCGGCGCTGCATCGTTCACCCAGCGCGGCGTGCGCGAGCAACAGGAGCGCGACGCTGTCGGACCCGCCCGAAACCGCGACCAGCAGCGGCGCGTCGGGATCGGCCAACGCGGCCAGATCGCGCGCGAACCGCGCAACGGCCTCGCCGTTTGGCTCACTTGCACTTGTAGGTTGCACGACCCTTGTCGGCTTCCGCCCTTTGGGCGGCGTTCAATTTGTCGCCGTAAACGTCGCCGAGTTCCTTGTAGACCTGACAGATGTCCGCCCCAGGACGCTTCATCACGATCAGCGCCTTGGCGAGGTTGAGCAGACTGTCGGGCGCGCGGTCGCCGTCGGGCAGCTTCGAATAATTCTCGTAGAAGATCTGCGCCGCCTCGCGCGGCTTGCCGTCGTCGAGATAGACCAGGCCGAGGACGTTCTGCGCTCGGCTGGTCAGGCGATGCCTGGGAAAGCGCGTCGCAAATTTTTCGAGTTGCGCCTCCGCCTCGGGATAGAGCTGCGCCTTCCACAGACGATAGCCGTAATTGTAGCTGTAGGCCCCCTTGTCCGGCGCGTCTGCGCCCGTCGGCTTTGGCACCGCTGCGACGCGGTCCGCGCGCCCGGGGTCGGTATCGGCAGGGGCAGAGGCAGGCCTGGACGTGGTGGCGACGGGCTTGGCGGGCTTGGCGGGCGGTACGGGCGTGTCGTTGGGCGCGGCCGCCGGACCTGCGGCATTGCCTTCGAGCGTTTTCAGGCGCGCATCGATATCCTTTTTGAACGCGGCGAAGTCAGCTTCGAGCAGTTGCAGTCTGTGCTCCGCCGTTTCCACGCGGTTGGTGAGGCCGCTGACCGCGCTCTCGACGCTGGCGACGCGCGCCTGGAGGTCGGTGAGCGGCGCACTCGCCGGCGTGCCGACGGCGCCGGTCGTTGCGTCAGGCGGGCCGATTTCGGGCTGCACCATCGGTGCGCCGCCGTTCTGGCGCGAAACGATGCGCTCGACCGTATTGAGCCGCTTCTCGACCTGCGTCATCCTTGCGTCGAGCGAGGGCGCGCTGCTTTGCGCACCGGCCGGCGCGGCCGCGATCAGACCGCCGGCGATCGCCACCATCATCGCAAACTTACGCATTCCTGTCCCCGCGCTATCCTCAGCCTGAACGTATCGTCTCTGACGGTTTCGCGCCACCATCGTCAAGGCGGCGGCGCTGGTCCCGCGCCGGGAGTAGGCTGCGGCGCCGGCGTGGGAGTAACGCGGGGCGTCGGGACAGCGGCCGGCTGAAACGCCGGCGGCGTCTTTATGGCGCGCGCGGTGGCGGCCGGCGTCGGCGGTGCGGCCGGGGCCGCCGCGGGCGCGGCGGCAGGAGCCGCGGCGACGCCGCGAGCCTGGAGCGCGGCTGCGCCGATCGGCACATCTTGAATGGCGACTCTCCCATCGCCGAGCGGCGGCATGGCCGATCCGTTGACGGTCACCTGGATCTTGTCGGGGCGGCCGGCATCGATCATCGGGCCGTTCGCGTCGCCCGGCACGTCGTAGCGTTCGCCGGCCGCCATCGTCTTTTCGAACAGCGTCTTGCCCGTCGCGTCATGGATTTTGACCCAGACGCTGTCGGTCGCGGTCAGCGTCACTTGACCGCCCGAAACCGGTGTCGGCGTTGGCTCCGGCGCTGCGGCGATGGCGTTTTCGGGCGGGGCGGGCGGCTGCTCGGATCCGCGGAACAGCCCGGCACCGTACCACAGGATCACCATGACCACGACCAGGACGCCGATCAGGCCCGCGACGGCCGCCAGCCCGAACGACGGCAATCTTTTGGCGTCGCGCGGCTGATAGGCTTCGTAATCGGTCACGGGGGGGAGCGGCAGTTGCGGGTTGTTGCGCACCTCGTCGGCGATCGCTCGTTCGTCGAGTCCGACGGCGCGCGCATAGGACTTTGCGAACCCGATCGCATAGGTCGGCGACGGCATGCTGCTATAGTCGCCATTCTCGATCGCCTCGAGATGGCGCGTCGGCACGCGCGTGCGGTTGGCGATGTCGGCGAGAGTCAGCCCTTGCGCCTCGCGCGCCTCACGCAGTTTGTCGCCGGTGCTCTTGGGAAAGAGCGAAGCCTGATCCGGCGCCTGTTCCTCGTCCATCTATCTCTCCGGCGACGGGTGCGACTGTTATGGGCCCGCCGCCATGACAGGAGGATGTCGGCCAAAGCCCCGCCGCCGTCAACGCCCCTTGGCCACGATTGGTCGGCGATTTAGGCGAGCTCGACGCCGTTTCTGTCGGCCCATTCGACCAAGACGCCGCGCAGATCGCGCGGGGGAACCGCTAGCAGGCGATTCATCTCCGCGACGATCGCCGCATGGTCGAGGCTGCGGACCATCGCCTTGATCGGACCGACCGCCGCCGGCGTGATCGAGAGGCGCTCGATTCCCAATCCGATCAACGCCATGGCCTCCAGCGGCCGCCCGCCCATCTCACCGCATACAGCCAGCGTGACGCCGGCATCGCGGCACGGTTCCACGACGCGCCTTAGGAAGCGCAGGATCGACGGACTCAACCAGTCGTAGCGTTCGGCAAGCTTGGGATTGGCGCGGTCGGCGGCGAACAGGAATTGCGTCAGGTCGTTGGTGCCGACCGACAGAAATTGCAGGTTGGGCAGCAACAGATCGAGTTGTTCGGCAAGGCCGGGCACTTCAAGCATTGCGCCATAACGGATTTCGGTGGGCAGGCGCTTGCCGCGATCGGCGAGCCATTCACGCTGCGCCTCGAAAATTGCTTTCGCTTCGTCGAATTCCCACGGCTCGCTGACCATGGGAAACATCACATTGAGCGTGCGCCCGCCGGCCGCCTCGATCAGCGCGCGCGCCTGCGCCTTCATCAGCCCGCCGCGTTCGAGCGCGAGCCGCAAGGCGCGCCAGCCCATCGCCGGATTCTCTTCATCCTCGTCGTGCGTGTTGAGATAGGGGAGCGCCTTGTCGCCGCCGATATCGACGGTGCGGAAGGTGACCGGCCTGTCGCCCGCGGCGTCGAGCACATCCTTGTAGAGCCGCAGCTGGCGTTCGCGCTGGGGCAGCGTCGCCGACACCAGGAACTGGAACTCGGTGCGGAACAACCCGATCCCGTCGGCGCCGGTCACGTCGAGCGCCGCCACGTCGTCACGCAGGCCCGCGTTGCACATCACGGTCAGGCGCACGCCGTCCCTGGTCACCGGCGGTTCGGACTTGAGCGCGGCGAACGCGGCGCGGCGCTTCTGGCGCAG
>JAFEEZ010000022.1 GCA_018240825.1 Pseudomonadota bacterium
GAAGGTTCGGCGGAAGTGGCCGCCCGGGTCGCCGCCGCGCGCGCCATCCAGACCGCGCGTTACGCCGACCACGCGGCGCGAACCAATGCCGAGATCGACGGCGACCTGCTCGAAGCGGTGGCGACGCCGGACGATGCTGGCCGGACGCTTTTGGCGCAGGCGTCGGAGGCGATGCGCCTGTCGGCGCGCGGCTATACCCGCATCCTGCGCGTGGCGCGGACGATCGCCGATCTGGCCGGATCGGAGAATGTCGGCCGCGTTCATGTCGCCGAAGCGCTCAGCTACCGCCGCCGCGCGCCGACGAACTGAAATGCGCACACGGTTGTAATCGCGCCGCGAAGGAATAGGCTGCCGGCGCGACTCGGGGGAGGCGGCCAATGAACGCCGGATGGGCGATATTTCGCGTGCTCCCGAGTTCAAACGGGGAGAACTAAGATGGATTGGATGCTGTTGCCGCTGAAGCGGTATGCCGAATTCAGCGGCCGTTCGCGGCGCATGGAATTCTGGATGTTCACGCTGGGTGTATTTCTCCTGTATCTTGTATTCATGGTCATCGCGATGGCGGTCGGTATCGGCGCGGCGGGTATGGCGGCATCCGCCGGCGGCAGCGCGTCGGTCGGCGGCCTGGCTGGCATGTTCGCATCGATGGGAATTCTGGCCATTGTCCTGGGGATCGTCTGGCTGGGCCTGCTGATCCCGACGATTGCGGTTGCGATTCGGCGGCTGCACGACACCAATCGCTCGGGCTTTTGGTTGTGGATCTATATCGGACCCTATCTCGTTTCGCTGTTGCTGAACATCATGGCCGTATCGTCGAACAGCTCGGGAATGGCCGGTCTCGCCGGCGTGATCGGGCTGCTGGGGCTGATCGGCGCCATCGTCCTGCTGGTGTTCTACTGCCTGCCCGGCACGCCGGGGCCAAACAAATACGGCCCCGATCCGATGGGCGGTAGCGCCGCCAATCTGGGCGACACCTTCGCCTGAGCGCGTTGCGGCTTGCCCGGACGAAATCGCTCGTCTAGGCAAGCCGCCGTTCGGCCGCGGGTGTGGTGGAATTGGTAGACGCGCCGGACTCAAAATCCGGTTCCGCAAGGAGTGTCGGTTCGAGCCCGACCACCCGCACCACCAAACTCCCTAACGACCGGCCTTGAACCGGATCGCCTGTCCGCCGCCCGGCGCCAGCGCGATCGTCAGCACGTCGCCCTTCTTCACCTTTTTCGTCTCGATCACGATCGAATGACGCTTGTCGGTGCGGTAATCGGCATCGTCGCCGTCGCCGTAGATTTGCGCGGTATAGGTCTTGCCGGGTGACAGGAAGTCGAGGCTGACGTCGAACCTGCGCGCGGTGTCGTCGCCGACTGCGCCCAGGAACCAGTCGTTCGACCCCTTCGCCTTGCGCACGATCGTGACATATTCGCCGACCTCGCCGTTGAGCACGCGGGTGTCGTCCCAATCGACCGCGACGTCCTTGATGAACTGGAACGCGGCCGGATATTTCGCGTAGTTCTCGGGCAGGTCGGCCGCCATCTGGATCGGCGAATAGATCACGACATAGAGCGCGAGCTGCTTGGCGATGGTCGACAGGATGTCGGTGCCGCCGCGCCCTTTCAGGCTCAGCACGCCGGGGGTGAAGTCGAATGGCCCGCCGAGCATCCGCGTGAAGACCAATTCGCTTTCCCAATTGGGCGGGTTCTTGGGCACGCCCCAGGCATTGTATTCCATGCCGCGCTGGCCCTCGCGGCTGACCCAGTTGGGATAGGTGCGGCGCAGGCCCGTGTCCTTGATCGGCTCGTGCGCGTCGATCGCGATGCGGCGCTTGGCGGCTTCGGTGACGACGAGCAGGTGGTGGCGCGCCATCACCTGGCCCTCATGCCACTCGTAGCGGATGCTGCCGTCGGGGGCGCGCCACTGCACGCCGCCCGCGTCGGACACATAGCCGGTCTTGACCGCGGTGATGCCGAGTTTCTGATAAAGGTCGAACGCGGCGCGCATCTGGTCCTCGTAATGCGCGATGTTCGCCGACGTTTCGTTATGGCCGATGATCACGACGCCCTTCGAGCGGGCATAATCGGTGATCTTCTTGATGTCGTAATCCGGATAGGGCTGGGTGAAGCTGAAGGTCCAGCCATTGGCGAACCAGTCGCCGTCCCAGCCGATATTCCACCCCTCGACCAGCACGCCCTTGAACCCGTTGGCGGCGGCGAAGTCGATCATCTTCATGACGTTGGCGGTGGTCGCGCCGTGCTTCGGCCCCGAATTCCAGGATTGCGTGTCGAGGTGCATGCCCCACCAGATGCCGACATATTTCATCGGCTTGACCCACGACACGTCGCCTAGCTTGTTGGGCTCGTTGAGATTGAGGATCAGCGAATTGGCCATATAGAGCGACGGCGCGTCGGGCGTGATGAGGAGCACGCGCCACGGCGTCGGGAAGGGCGCGGTGCGGCTGACCTTGGGGCCGCTCGACGACGGAGTCAGCACCGCTTTCAGCAATCCGCCCCGCACCTTGGCGACGTTCATCCCCGAATAGTCGACCAAGGCCGCTTCGTGGAGCGCGACGTACACGCCGCTCGCGGTCTTGAGCGTCAGCGGCGTCTGCGCCGTGCCGATCTCCGCGATCGGGGTCTTGTTGTAGAGCTGTTCCTCGCGGTTCGATTCGAACGCGGGCGACCACCAAGCGGTGGCGGGCTCGGCGACCGAGAATTGCGTGAGTTCCTCGGCGATGTTCGCGGTTTTCCAGCTTTCCGGGAACTCGTAGCGAAAGCCGACGCCGTTGTC
>JAFEEZ010000230.1 GCA_018240825.1 Pseudomonadota bacterium
GACGATCTTATCGTCAAGGATTGCCGGGTAAACGCCCGCCAGCTCCCACGCGCGGAAGAACGGCGTCCAGTCGATGCATTGGCGCAGGTCGGTCAAGTCCCAGTCGGTGAAGACGTGGCGGCCCGGCTGTTTGGGCGCGCTCGGCTTGAGCCTCATGTCCGCAACGAACGCGTTGTCGCGCGCGACGGCCAGCGGCAGCAACTCGCTCTGCGCCCGCCCCTCGCGCTGGCGGCGGACATCTTCGTACTCCGCAGCGATCTTCGCCACGTAATCGTCGCGGATCGTGTCGCTGACCAATGTCGTCGCAACGCCGACCGCGCGGCTCGCATCGAGCACGTGGACGACCGGGCCATCATACGCCGGCGCGATGCGCAAGGCGGTGTGCACCTTCGACGTGGTCGCGCCGCCGATCAGCAGCGGCATCGTCATCCCGGCGCGTTTCATCTCTTCGGCGACCGTCACCATCTCGTCGAGGCTCGGGGTGATCAACCCCGACAGCCCGATCATGTCGGCGTCGTTCTCGTTCGCCGCTTCGAGAATCTTCGACCACGGCGCCATGACGCCCAGATCGACCACCTCGAACCCGTTACATTGCAGCACGACGCCGACGATGTTCTTGCCGATGTCGTGCACGTCGCCCTTGACGGTCGCCATCACGACCTTGCCTTTGCCCTTCGCGCCCGGCTCCTTCTGCGCCTCGATAAAGGGCAGCAGATGCGCCACAGCCTTCTTCATAACGCGAGCACTTTTAACGACTTGCGGCAGGAACATCTTACCCGATCCGAATAGATCGCCGACGACGTTCATGCCGTCCATCAGCGGCCCTTCGATCACCTCGATCGGCTTGGCGAAGCCAAGCCGGGCTTCCTCCGTGTCCTCGACGACATATTGGTCGAGACCCTTGACCAATGCGTGCTCTAGCCGCCTCGCGACATCCCAGCCGCGCCATTCCTCGGCCGCTTTCTCCGCCACCGCATCGGACCCGCGATAGGTTTCCGCCAGTTCGATCAGCCGGTCGGTCGCATCCGGGCGATTATCCCAGATGACGTCCTCGCAAGCCTGGCGCAGCACCGGATCGATCTGATCGTAGATGTCGAGTTGGCCGGCGTTTACGATCGCCATGTCGAGCCCGGCGGGGATCGCGTAATAGAGAAACACCGAATGCATCGCGCGCCGCACCGGTTCGTTGCCGCGAAAGCTGAAGCTCAGGTTCGACAGCCCGCCCGAGATGTGAACGTGCGGGCAGCGGGCCTTGATCTCGCGGCAAGCGTCGATGAAGTCGACCGCATATTTGCGATGCTCGTCGATTCCCGTCGCGATCGCGAAGATGTTGGGGTCGAAAATGATGTCCTCGGGCGGAAAACCAATCCCGGTCAGCAGCCTGTACGCTCTTTCGCAGATCTCGACTTTACGATCCTTGGTATCGGCTTGACCTACCTCGTCGAATGCCATCACCACGACCGCCGCGCCGTACGCCCTGCATAGCCGGGCCTGCTCGAGGAATTGTTCCTCGCCCTCCTTCATGCTGATCGAATTGACGATCGGCTTGCCCGACACGCACTTGAGCCCAGCCTCGATCACCGACCATTTCGAGCTGTCGATCATGAACGGCACGCGCGCGATGTCGGGCTCGGCGGCGATCAGCTTGAGGAAGGTCGTCATGGCGAATTCGGCGTCGAGCAGCCCTTCGTCCATGTTGATGTCGACCACCTGCGCGCCGTTTTCGACCTGCTGGCGCGCGACCTCGACCGCCTTGGCGTAATCGCCGGCCATGATCATCTTCTTGAACGCCGCCGAACCCGTGACGTTGGTGCGCTCGCCGATATTGACGAAATTGGTGGAGAGGTTGGTCATTTCATCCTTCGTCACCGCGGCGAAGGCCGGGGTCGCTGAATTACATAACGGAACGGCCCCGGCCTTCGCCGGGGCGACGGTCTAGGCCGCCATCGTCATCGGTTCGAGGCCGGCAAGCCGCGTGCGCACCTCCGGCGCCACCACCGCCCGCGGCGGCAAGCCGCGCACGAAATCGGCGATCGCCTTGATATGCGCCGGGGTCGATCCGCAGCAGCCGCCAAGCACGTTGACTTGCCCGGCCTTAGCCCATTCGCCGACCAGCGCCGCCGTCGTGTCCGGTAATTCGTCATACGCGCCGAGTTCGTTGGGCAGGCCCGCATTGGGATAGACCATGATCAACGTGTCGGCGATTTCGGACAGCGTCTTGACATGCGGCCGCAACTGCTCGGCGCCGAACGAGCAATTGAGCCCGATCGTCAGCGGCTTCGCGTGCCGAACCGCGTGCCAGAACGCTTCCACCGTATGGCCGGAAAGATTGCGGCCCGACAGGTCGGTCAGCGTCATCGACAGCATGATCGGCAGATCGCGGCCCAAATCTTGACCCGCCTCGATAGCCGCCATCACCCCGGCCTTGGCGTTGAGCGTGTCGAACACCGTCTCGATGAGGATGAAGTCGACTCCACCCTCGACCAGTGCGTCGATCTGCTCGCGATAGACGTCCTTCAGATAATCGAAATCGATCTCGCGAAACCCCGGATCGTTGACGTCGGGCGACAAGGACAGCGTCTTGTTGGTCGGCCCGATCGCGCCCGCGACGAAGCGCGGGCGGCCATCCTTCGCGGCGAATTCGTCAGCGACACGGCGCGCCATCTTCGCGCTCTCGAGGTTGATCTCGCGGACCAGAGCTTCCGCGCCATAGTCCGCCTGGCTGATGCGGTTCGCCGAAAAGGTGTTGGTCTCGGCAATGTCCGCGCCCGCCTCGAAATAGGCGCGGTGGATAGCCTCGGGCACCTCGGGCTTGGTCAGCGCAAGAATGTCGTTATTGCCCTTCTGGTCGTGCGGCAGGCCAAGCGACCCGGCGTAATCCGCCTCGCACAGCTTCCAGCTCTGGATCTCGGTGCCGAACGCGCCGTCGGTGATCAGAATGCGCTTGGCGGCTTCCGCCAACAGTTTTTCGCGCGCTGACGTCATGCCGCCTTCTCCTGCAGTTCGGGTTTCGCGCGGATGCCGAGCAGGTGACAGATCGCGTAGCTCAGCTCCGCCCGGTTGAGCGTGTAGAAATGGAAGTTGCGCACCCCGCCCGCATAGAGCCGGCGACATAGTTCGGCGGCGATCGTCGCCGCGACCAGCTGGCGCGCGGCGGGATGATCGTCGAGTCCCTCGAACAGATGCCCCATCCAGCCCGGTACCGCGGTGTTGCACATCGCCGACATGCGCTTGACGCTGGCGAAGTTCGTGACGGGCATGATCCCCGGCACGACTTCCGCATCGATCCCGGCCGCGGCGACAGCATCGCGGAAACGGAAGAAGGTATCCGCCTCATGAAAGAATTGCGTGATCGCCCGCGTCGCCCCGGCGTCCATCTTGCGCTTCAGATTGTCGAGGTCGTGCCCGCTGTCCGGCGAATCCGGATGACATTCGGGATAGGCCGCGACCGAAATCTCGAACGGGTGGAGCTTGCGCAGACCCCCGACGAGATCGGCCGCGTTCTCGTAGCCGCCGGGATGCGTCGCATATTTCACGCCCGCCCTCGGCGGATCGCCGCGCAGCGCGACGATGTGCCGCACCCCAACATCCCAATAGGCACTGGCGACCGCGTCGATTTCCTCGCGAGTCGCCTCGACACAGGTCAGGTGCGCCGCCGCCGGGATGCTCGTCTCGCGCACGATCCGCGCCACCGTCGCGTGCGTCCGCTCGCGCGTCGTCCCGCCGGCGCCATAGGTCACCGACACGAAACGCGGGCCGAGGGGGCTGAGCGTCTGTACGGACTCCCACAACGCTTCTTCCATCTTCTCGGTCTTGGGCGGGAAGAATTCAAAGCTCACTTGCGCGTCACCGGCGAGGTCGGCGAACATCGGCGTCGCGAGCGCGCGCCGCGCCTCCGGCATTTTCTCGACCGAACTCATCACGCCGCCTCCTTCACACGCACCGGCGCGCCGCTCTTGCGCGCCAACCACAATTTGACTGTCAACTCGCCGCCCTCGAGCGTCTCGGTCCGCACCGGCGCCAGTCCCGCGGCACCGAACCAGCCGAGCACCTGCTCGTCCGAAAAGCCCAGCCGGGCATGCGCGTCGCGCGTCCGCAATTCCTCGCGGCCGTGCGGCGCGAAGTCGACGATCAGCAGCCGCCCGCCCGGACCCAACACGCGCGCCGCCTCGGCGATCGCCGCATCGGGGGTCTGCGCGAAGTGAAGCACGTGGTGCAGGATCGCGAGGTCCGCCGTCCCCGCCTCCAACGGCAGCGCATAGAGATCGGCCTGGCGCAGCTCGGCGTGGTCGAGCCCGCGTCCGGTCAGCTTCGCGCGCGCCAGCCGCAGCATCTCACTGCTGCGGTCGATCCCCAGCGCATGGTCCGCTTGCGCCGCGAACAATTCGAGCATCCGCCCCGTCCCGGTGCCAATATCGACGAGGCGATCGACTCGCGCGTCGCCCAGCACGTCGGCCATCGCCGCCTCGACCTGTTCTTCGGCAATATGAAGCGAACGAATTGCGTCCCACTGCCCGGCATTGCTTTCAAACCACCCCGCCGCGTGCGCCGCGCGATCGGCCCGCACTGCCGCCAGCCGCGCCGCGTCGGCCTCCGCCCGGGCATGCGCGCGGTCGCCTTCCCATGCATCGAGCGCGGCGCACAACGGGGTCACTACCTGCTTCGCCCCCATCGCGACGAACACCCAGCTGCCTTCCTTGCGGCGCTCTACAATGCCGGCATCGGAAAGAATCTTGACGTGCCGCGACACGCGGGGCTGGCTCTGCCCGAGCACTTGCGCGAGTTCGCCGACCGACAGCTCCATCGATCGCACCAACGCGACGATGCGGAGCCGCGTCGAATCGGCGAGCGCACGAAAGATGTCGAGCGTGTTCGGCATGTCGCATATAGATATAAAGATATCTTTATATCACGTCAACGCGTTGCACGGGAACCTGGTGCGATATAGCGGTGTTGCGACCTTCCACCCCGCCAGGAGACTCTGTCGATGACCAAGGCCCTGATCCCTCTCGCCCTCGTCGCCGCGCTCGGCCTCGCAGCATGCAGCCAGAAGGCGCAGGATGAAACGGCGGCGGCCGCTAACACCATGTCCGCCGACGCCAACGCGACCATGGCCAAAGCCGTGAACGACGTCGACGCCGCCGCCGACAAGGCGTTCGGCGCGGCGGAGAACAGCATGGACAAGGTCGGGAACACCGCCGACGACGCCAGGAAAAAAGCGGGCGCTGCGCTGAAGGACGCCGGCAACGAGATCGAGGATTGATGCGCGTCGCGATCCCTCTGCTCGGCCTCGCATTGCTCGCCGCGTGCGGGTCGCGGAGCGATGATGTCGGCGGCGTGTCGCCCGACGAGGACCACATGCTCAACGAAGCGGCGGCGGCGCTGGATGTGAATTACATGACCGCACCCGACAATGACGCGGGCGCCAACGTCGCCGACACGGAAAACGCGCAATGACCGGGACGCGTCGGCTTGGCGCGAGCCGCCTTCATACGCCGAAACTGTGTCTGGGCGGGAACGTGTTCGGCTGGACTGCCGACAAGACGACCAGTTTCGCGGTGCTCGACGCCTTCGCCGACGCCGGCGGGACGTTGATCGACACGGCCGACGTCTATTCGGTGTGGGTGCCGGGCCATAAGGGCGGCGAGTCGGAGAGCGTGATCGGCGAATGGCTCAAGTCGAGCGGCAAAAAGGTCGATGTCGCGA
>JAFEEZ010000231.1 GCA_018240825.1 Pseudomonadota bacterium
CTCCCATGCTCTCCGATCTCCGCTTCGCCCTCCGCACCCTCGCCAAGACGCCCGGCTTCACTGCCGCCGCAGTCATCGTGCTCGCCCTCGGCATCGGCGCCAACTCCGCCGTCTTCAGCCTCGTCAACGCCCTGCTCTTTGATCCGCCCGCCTACACGAAGCCCGCGGAGATCGTCCAGCTCTTCTCCCAGGACAAGAAGAACCCCAAGAACTACCGCTCCTTCTCGTATCCCACGTATCGCGACATCCGCGAGAAGAATTCCGTCTTCACCGACGTCGTCGCGCACAATCTTTCCATTGTCGGCCTCGGCGAGAAGGACCACGCCCGCCGGGCCTTCGTCGATCTCGTATCCTCCAACTATTTCCCGGTCCTCGGCGTGTCGCCCATCCAGGGCCGCGGCTTCCTCCCCGCCGAGGAAAAGCCCGGCGCCAACATCAACGTCGCCGTGGCCAGCTACAGTTCCTGGAAAAAGCACGGTCTCGATCCCGCCTTCATCGGATCCACGGTCACCATCAACGGCCGGCTCTTCACGGTCATTGGCATCACGCCTGCGGGCTTTACCGGCACAATGCAGCTCTTCTCGCCCGAGTTCTGGCTGCCGCTCGGCGTGTACGATCAGGTCGTCAATGCCTCCCTGACCGATCACCAGGCGCTCGCCAGCCGCACCGGCGGCGACCTCATGCTCATCGGCCGCCTCAAGCCCGGCCTCACTGCCGCGGCCGCCCAGCCCGCCATCGCCACCCTCGCCGCCAATCTGGAGCAAGCCTTCCCGGTTGAGCAGAAGGACCAGACCTTCATCACCGCGCCGCTCTCCCGTCTTTCCAGCAGCGACACTCCGCAGGACGAGGATGGCGGCATCGCCACGCTCGGCACCCTGCTCCTCGGCATGGCCGCCGTCGTCCTCCTCGTCGCCTGCCTCAATCTCGCCAACATGCTTCTCGCCCGCGGCACCGCCCGCCGCAAGGAGATCGCCATCCGCCTCGCCCTCGGCGGCGGCCGCAGCCGCATCATCCGCCAGCTCGTCACCGAGGGGTTTGTCCTCGCCGTCATGGGCGGCGCGGTCGGCCTCGTGCTCTCGCTCTGGGCGACCGACCTGCTCGTGGCGTCGTTGCTGAAACTCATGCCCTTCGACTTGGTGATGCCTTCCGGCGTCAGTCCGATCGTGCTCACCGCCACGTTTGTCTTCTGCCTGCTCGGCACGCTCGTCTTCGCCCTCGGGCCCGCGCTGAAGCTCTCCCGCGCCAACGTCCTGACCGACCTCAAGGAGCACGCCGGCGAGGACACCGTGCGCCGCCGTTGGAAATGGCTCCCCCGCCACCCGCTCGTCGTCGTGCAGATCGCCCTTTCCCTCGCGCTCCTCACCGCCGCCGCCCTCTTCATCCGCGGGGCCAACAAGGCCGCCAACGTCGATGTCGGCCTCGACATCAAGCGCACCTGGCTCATCGAGATCGATGCCAGCCTCGCCGGTCAGAATCCCACCCGCGCCCGCGACCTCTACCGCGGTCTCAATGAGCGGCTCGCCGCCCTCCCCGGCGTCGAAAGCGCCAGCATCTCCTCGCTCGTGCCCTTCGGCATGATGTCGCAGAGCAAACGGATCTCGCGCGCCGGGCTCTACCCCGCCGATGACGCCAAGCCCGCCACCGCCGCCGAGGGTCTCGCGTACTTCGCCGGTTGGAACAGCGTCGGCGCCGACTACTTCAAGACCGTCGGTCTCCCCCTGCTGCGCGGCCGCGCCTTCACCGTCGCCGAGGCCACCCAGGCCGGCGCGCCGCCCGTCGCCATCATCGACGAGGCACTCGCCCGCCAGCTCTGGCCCGAGGGCGACGCTCTCGGCCAGCACCTCCAGTACGCCTCCAACAAGGCCCCCACCGCCAAGAGCAATGGCAGCGGCGGCGGCCTCAACCTGAGCAGCGACTCCGACTCAGGCGAGATCAAGGCCGGCGAGTCCATCGAGGTCGTCGGCATCGTGCCCTCCGTGCGGCGCAAGCTCTTTGAGAAGGAGCCCGGCAACAACATCTACCTTCCTTTCAGTCGCGGCTACCAGAGCGACACCCACTTCCTCGTGCGTTTCGCCACCGCGCCTGCCGACGCCATGGCCACGGCCGATCTCCTGCGCCGCACCGTCCGCGATTTCGATCCCACTCTGCCCGTGCTGAATGTGAAGTCGTTTACACAGCACCTCGACAGCAACATAGAAATCTGGCTGGTGCGTGCAGGTGCCGCCTTGTTCTCCGTCTTCGGCGGTCTCGCTCTCGGCCTTGCCGTCGTCGGCATCTACGGCGTGAAGGCCTACGCGGTGGCCCGCCGCACCCGCGAGATCGGCATCCGCATGGCCCTTGGCGCGCAGCCCTCTGCTGTGCTCCGGATGATTCTCCGTGAGGCCGCCCTGATGCTCGTCTGCGGCCTCATCCTTGGCCTCATCCTCGCTGTAGCCACCGGCCAGCTCGTGAGCAGCCTCCTCTACCGCGTGAGCGCCACCGACCCCGTCGCCTTCACCGTCGCTCCCGCCGTGCTCGCCGCCGCCGCCTTCCTCGCGTGCTGGATCCCGGCCCGTCGCGCCACCCGCATCAATCCCCTCAAGGCCCTCCGCACCGAGTGATCCTTTCTAAACAAAAATGAA
>JAFEEZ010000232.1 GCA_018240825.1 Pseudomonadota bacterium
ACCGCGCGGGACTCAAGCGCGCCTTCACGCAATATGGTCCCGGCGATCCGATGCGCTTTTCCGTCGCGCGCGAGGTGTTCAAGCATCTCGAGCGGATTGTCGATGCGTTCGAGGATGTCGCGAACGAGATCGACGGCATCGTTATCGATCACGCCTGATGCACGACCTTGCGCTGCCCCTGCTGATCGGCCTGATCGTCGTCGCGCTGGCGTTCGATTTCCTGAACGGGCTGCACGACGCCGCGAATTCGATCGCGACGGTCGTCTCGACGCGGCTGCTCAAGCCGGTCCATGCCGTGCTGTTCGCCAGCGTGTTCAATTTCGCCGCCTATTTCCTGACGCTCGCTTTCCCATGGCTGCACAAGGTGGCGGAGACGATGGGCAAGGGGTTGATCGACAAGAATCTGGTGACGCCCAGCGTCGTGTTTGGCGCGCTCGCGGGCGCGATGTTCTGGAACGTCGTCACCTGGCTGAAAGGTATTCCGTCATCGTCGAGCCACGCGTTGGTCGGCGGCGTGATCGGCGCAGGCGTGGCGCACGCCGGGTTCGGCGCGATTCAATGGGCCGGACTCAACAAGACGTTGCTGTTCATCGTCCTGTCGCCGCTGATCGGGATGGCGGTGTCGATGGCGGTGATGCTGATCAGCAGCTGGCTGTTCCGCCGCGCCACCAACAAGACCTCCGAACGCAGCTTCCGCGTCCTGCATCTGATCTCTTCGGCGGCGTTTTCGCTCAGCCACGGTCTCAACGACGCGCAGAAGACGATGGGGATCATCACCGTCCTGCTGTTTTCGACCGGGCATCTGGCGGGCAAGTTCGAAATCCCGCACTGGGTCGCGTTCAGCTGCTACATCGCGATGGGGCTCGGCACGCTGTCGGGCGGGTGGAAGATCATCGAAACGATGGGCAGCCGAATCACCAAGCTGTCGCAGCACCAGGGGTTCAGCGCGTCGCTCGGCGGGTCGATCACCATCTTCGGCGCCAGCCTGCTCGGCATCCCGGTGTCGACCACGCACACCATTACCGGCAGCGTGATCGGCGCGGGCGTTGCGCGGCGAGCGAGCGCGGTGCGCTGGGGCGTCGCGCAGAACGTCGTGATCGCCTGGGTCATCACCATCCCGGCGAGCGCCGCGGTGGGCGCATTGTTCTATATGCTGACCCGGCTGTTCTAGTCGCGGCGGCGAACGATTGGCGTCGCCAAGTCGCTTTCCGGCCGCGCCCGGACGGCGTTGCGTCGCCGCCAACCGACCCCCGCTTTCGCTGGGACAAACTCGGGATTTACATCCGCGCCGGTCCTCACCGCCGCGCCACCAGATGGTCGAACACCGCCGGATGGAGCGGTTGGTTGAACTTGCAACCGATCACCGCGCGCTTGCGCCACATCACCGTCGCCTCCAGCCCCTGCATCCCCGGAATGGTCAGCCACACGATCGCGCCGGGATCGAGCGAGGGATGCGCTTCCGCCTGAAACCCGCTGGTCGACAGGTCGACCAGATGGACGTGGAACTTGTTCGACGACCGGTCGCGCAGCACCGCGGCAATACGAAACGGGGCGCGCCGGCGCTCGCGGTTCCCTCCGGCATCGTCAGGTTCGGTCACGCAAACTGTTCCTGGCAGCGGCAGATGATCTGCGCTTGCTCCAATGTCCCGATGCGGCCGTAAGTTCCGTTGCGGCGATTTAGGGCTTAACGACAGCCAGATCCCGATTTGCGCGGGGACCGGCTGCCGGACGTATGCGATGAACCGCTCGATTTTCCAGCTGATGCCTGCCGACACCTCGTCATCGGTGCGCGGCGTCTTTCGGAGCGCCCAGCAGCCTGAGCGCAACGATGAACGCGATCTCGGTCTCTGCCGTCCGCTGCGTGTTGGAAAAGCGTCGCGGCGGCCCGGGATTCGGCGGCGCCAGGTCGAGGCTCCGGCCGCGATCGGCCGGCCTTACGCCCGCAACGACCGGCCCCGGCTGTCGCCGGGGCAGGCTGGGGATCGAACCGGGCGTCAGATTCGACCGCGTCAGGTAGCGAAGGACGCTGTCCCGTTTGTGCGGCCCTTTCGGATCGCCCCGCCGATTGCGCCAAACCCTATGATCATCATCGTCCAGGTCGCGGGTTCGGGTACTGGCAGGTTGACCGTTCCCGTAAGATCGAGACTGTTGAGCGGGCGCGCCGGCCGGCGGTCGAGCAGGCCGACGCCGTTGATGACGCCGGTCGCCCCGGCGAACTGCCCGGTACCGCCGGTGATTGTATAGGTGTTGAGGCTGTTCACGACGCCGGCGATCAGGGTCGGCGTCATGTAGCCGGCGGTGGTTCCGAACAGCGTCGCGCCGTCGGCAAAGACAAAGCTGAAAACGCCGGTATAGGGCGACCCCGGCGTGATGCAGTGCGTCTGCGACGGACCGAACGCGCCGAAATTCGACGTTCCCGCCGCGGTCGAATTGCCAGGATTGAAATTGACCAGCACCTGACCCGCCGCGCACGACGGATCGGGCATCGGCGTCGGCGTGTCGTTCGAAAACTGCCCGACGAAA
>JAFEEZ010000233.1 GCA_018240825.1 Pseudomonadota bacterium
ATCGGCCGCGCGCTGATCGGCCGCAAGGTCGACGACGAGGTCGAGGCCTCGGCGCCCGCGGGCGACCGCTACTATCCCATCAGCAAGATCGAGTTCATCTGAGCGAGCAACCGACCTGGCGCGACGCGCCCGCCACCTATGGCGTCGCCGCGGTGACGATCCTCGTCTCCGCGCTGGTGGGGTTGGCCGGTCATAGCCAGATGGCGGCGCTGGTCGGCGGATTCATTCCGGCGCTGGCGCCCGATCGGGCGGTCGCATGGTCGGGCCCTGCGATTCCCGCGTGGTTGACTCCGTTGACGGCGACATTGCTCCACGGCGGAGTGTTCCACCTGCTCTTCAACATGGTCATGCTCGTCTATTGCGGGCGCGAGGCGGAGCGGGCGCTCGGATCGGGAGCGATCGGCGCGTTATACGTCATCGGCGCCTATGCCGCTGCGGCGGGACAGTGGGTCCAAGACCCGCATTCGATGATGCCGATGATCGGCGCAAGCGGCGCGATCTCTGCGATCGTCGCGGCTTATGCGTTGCTCTACGGCCGCAACCGTGCGCGCGGGGTGGGGCCGTTGTCCGCCGGCCTGCTCCACGCCCTGTGGCTGGGTGCGACTTGGACCATCATCAACCTGCTCATCGGCTATGCGACCCTGACCGACCAGCCCGTCGCTATCGGCGCGCATATTGGCGGCTTCCTGGCCGGTTTAGCGATGACGCGCCCGCTGCTGCTGTGGCGTTATCGCGATGCGTGATTCCAGCCGTTCGTGTCGAGCATAGTCGAGACGCGATGTTGAAGCGACCGTCTCTCGACTTAGCTCGAGACGAACGGCGGGCAAGGGTTAGCTGGCCGACGCCTGCAGGTCCGGGTCGGGTTCGAGCAGGCGGTGGAGGTGGACGACCACGAACTTCATTTCGGCATCGTCGACAGTGCGCTGGGCGGCGGCGCGCCACGCTTTTTCAGCGCTCGCGAAATTGGGAAAGATGCCGACGACTTCGATTGTCGATTCGTCGAAGTCGAGCGTCTGCGGGTCCTTGACGCGGCCGCCGAACACGAGGTGGAGCTTGCTCATGGCGGCCCCATATCGTGCAGCCGCGCCAAGTAAAGGTTAATCGGCCTTTCGGCGCGGTTTGCGCGTGGCGGGCTCCGCGGCGCTCCTCGGCTCATTGTCCACGATCGGCTGCCGCTTGCCGGCCAGCGCTGCTTCACCGGCCTCCGAAATCGCGCGGGCGACCTGATCGAGCACCTTGCCGACCTGTTCGCGCGCAGCGTCCTTGCTGAGCGGGATGGTTGCGAGTTCGACCTTCGCGGCGTCTTTGGCGGCGCTCGCTGCGTCCGCGGCGGCGCCGGTCAACCGTTTCCCGACCGGCCCGAGCAACTCGGTTTCGCGTTTGGTCTTGGGCAGCAAGGCTCCTGCCGCCAACCCTACCGCAACGCCGCCCACGACGATCGCCACCGGGTTGGCCTGTATCGCTTGACCGGCGCGGCGCGCGGCTTCCCTGGTCTCTTCGAGCGCGTCGGCGGCCGCATCGCGCGCGCTGTTCAACGCACTCTCCATCCGCCCGGCGCGGCGCGTCGGGTCGGCGGCGATGGTGTCGTCGGCGGCGGTGGAGGAAGTGTTGGGCATCTACTTGTCCTTACGCTTTTCGTCGGGGGCGGGTTTCTTGCGGAACAGCCGGGAAATCGGTTTTCGGGCGACAAAGGCGGTCACAGCAGCGGCAACGCCGATCGCGGGCAAAGGGTTGCGCTTGACGGCGTCGACGCCCGATTTTGCGATATCGCCGCCGACTTCCTTGAGTTCGTCGATCGCATCGCGCGCCAGGACGCTTGGCTTCAACCGCGATTGCAGGGCGACAACGGTGTTGGCGAGCCGCCGCCGGCTCTCCTCGGAATTGGCTTCGGCCCTGGCGAGTTCGTCGTCGACCAGGCTCATCGCCGATCGTCCCTGTCTTTGATTTCGGTCGCCCTGAGCAAGAAACGCCACGCCAGAAACGCGAGCAGGCCCGCCACGCCCAGGCCGGCCGCCACCACGGTGGCGGTGGCGCCGCCCGGTCCCAGCAGGGGGCGCAATACAAACAACAGGCCAACCAGCGCCGCGACGATGACCGCCTGAACCAGCGACAGCGCCAGCACGGCGAGAACGATCGCGTTGCGCGCTTCGTCGAGGCGGAACAACAGCCGCGCGCGGTAGAGCTTCAATTCGGCACGGACGAATTGCTCGCCGTCGTCGATCAGCCGGCTGACCAACGCGGGGATGCTTTCCTGTTCGGGCGGCGGCTGCTCCTCCACGCGCGGCCGGGCGATCAGGCTCTGGTGTCGCCGGAGGGTGCGTCGAGCCCCGCCTTGATCACGCGCGCCAGCACGAAGCCGATCGCGGCGGCGGTGCCGATCGCGATCGCCGGGCTCCTTTTCACGAACTCGCGCGCCTCCTCGATCAGGTCGTCGACCTGCTTCGATTGCAGCGACTGCGAGAAGTTCGCCACCGCGTCGGCGGCCGACCGCGCATAGCCGCCATATTGATCGCCGACCTTTTCATCGACGCTTGTCGCGGCGTCCCGCAGCATCGTTGCGAGCTCGTCGAGCGCGCCGCCGGCGCGGGCCTTGCCGTCCTCGGCCGCTGCCTTCGCCTTGTCGCCGGCGTCGTTGGCGAACTTGATGACGTTGTCCTTCAACGTCTGGATGCCCGGCTTCGCCTCGCGGGTCGCGGTGCCGGTATCGTTGTCGACGGTCGTTTCCGTCGGGGCAGTGTCGGCCATCATAAACTCCTTACTCTGTCTTTCTCGACAACTAAGGCGGCGTTTCCCGGTTCCGTGCGCCAAGCGAATTGCCCGGACCAAACGAACCCGATAGAGCGCCGCCGCGACACCCCTTGCCACGCCAATCTAGGTAGATCGTTCCATGACCGCAATCATCGACATGCATGCCCGCCAGATCATCGACAGCCGCGGCAATCCGACAGTCGAGGTCGAAGTCATGTTGGAGGATGGCAGCTTCGGCCGCGCGGCGGTGCCGTCGGGCGCGTCGACCGGCGCGCACGAGGCGGTCGAACTGCGCGATGGCGACAAGAGCCGGTGGGGCGGCAAGGGCGTGCAGAAGGCGGTCGACGCGGTGAACGGCGAGATCGCCGACGCGATCCTGGGCTTCGATGCCGAGGATCAGGCCGATGTCGACAAGGCGATGATCGACCTCGACGGCACGCCGAACAAGGCGCGGCTGGGGGCGAACGCAATCCTGGGGGTCAGTCTTGCTACCGCGAAGGCGGCGGCGGACGCGCGCGGGCTGCCGCTCTATCGCTATGTCGGCGGGGTCAACGCGCATGTGCTGCCGGTGCCGATGATGAACATCATCAACGGCGGCGAGCATGCCGACAATCCGATCGACTTCCAGGAATTCATGATCGTGCCCGTGGGCGCGGATTCGCTGTTCGAGGCGGTGCGGTGCGGGTCCGAAATCTTCCACACGCTCAAGAAGATGCTGCACGATCAAGGTTTGTCGACCGGCGTCGGCGACGAAGGCGGGTTCGCGCCCGACATCGCCAACACCACCGATGCGCTCGACTTCATCATGCGCGCGATCGAAGCTTCGGGTTACAAGGCTGGCGACGACGTGATGCTCGCGCTAGACCCGGCTTCGACCGAGTTCTTCAAGGACGGCAAGTACAACATTTCGGCCGAGAACAAGGTGCTGAGCCCGCACGAAATGGCCGCCTATTACGCCGACCTCGTCGCCAAATATCCGATCTTCTCGATCGAGGACGGCATGGCCGAGGACGATTTCGAGGGGTGGAAGGCGCTGACCGATCTGATCGGCGACAAGGTCCAACTGGTCGGCGACGATCTGTTCGTGACCAATCCGAAGCGGCTTGCCGATGGGATCGAGAGGGGCCTTGGCAACTCGATCCTGATCAAGGTCAACCAGATCGGCACGCTGACCGAGACGCTGGCGGCGGTGTCGATGGCGCAGCGGTCGAGCTACACTGCGGTGATGTCGCACCGTTCGGGCGAGACCGAGGATGCGACGATCGCCGACCTCGCGGTCGCGACCAATTGCGGGCAGATCAAGACCGGCTCGCTCGCGCGATCCGACCGGCTGGCAAAGTATAATCAGCTGATCCGGATCGAAGAGGAATTGGGCGACGTCGCGGTCTATGCGGGGCGGGGCGTGCTGCGGTCGGCGCGGTAAGTTCCGCTGCGACGTTCAGCTTATCGCTAACCGGACTCAATTCGCCGAATCGTGGTTAATTTCAGCTTGCCCGGCGACTCCGCTTGGGCGAGAGAGTCATCACGATGACGCGCCGTCCCACCACGTTCCGCTCGGTGTTCCGCCGTGCCGCTTTCCCGGCGCTCGCGCTGGCGATCATGGCGTTTTTCGGCACCTACGCCGTGGTCGGATCGAACGGCGCGCTGGCGTATGGCGACTATCAGCGCATGCTCCAGCGTCAGCAGCAGCACCTGGCCGCGCTCAAGCAGCAACAGGCGGTGCTCGCCAATCGCGTCCAGTTGCTCGACCCCAGGAAGGTCGATCCGGACATGGCCGACGAATTGACGCGGAAAAACCTCAACGTCGTCAACCCCAACGAAGTCGTCGTCCCGCTTAAATAAGCGGTCTGGCGTACCTTTGCGCAATCTGGCAGCAACCGCTCCGTAAAATCGCGGAGAGACTGATGAAGGTTAAGCTGATGAGTGCGGTCGCCTGTGTGGCGCTGACCGCTTGCAATGTGTCGACCAGCACGAACGACACCACGGCCGTAACCAACAGGACGACGGCCGTGACGACAGTCAAGCCCTGGGCGCAATTCCGCGACGGCTTCATCGACGGCGTATTCAAGCTCGATCCGGCGTTCGCGGTTTATCAGGGCAAGCACGAATATGACGGCGGCATTCCCGACTGGAGTCCCGCTGGACTCAGGGCGCAGGCCGATTTCTTCCGCAAGGCGATCGCCGACGCGAGGGCCTATGACAAGACCAAGATGTCGAAGCAGGACGCGTTCGAGCGCGATTATCTGATTCAGGTGTCTCGTGGGAAGCTGTTCTGGCTGGAGGATGCCGACCAACCGCACCGCAATCCGGCCTATTATGTCGGCGGCGGGCTCGATCCCAACGTCTATATCGCGCGCAATTATGCTGACGCGAAAACGCGGATGCAGGCGATCATCAAGTTCCTTCGCCAGGTGCCGTCCGCGGCTGCAAACATCCGCACGAACCTGAAGACTCCGATGCCCGCCAGCTTTGTCAAATATGGCGTCGCGGGATTCAAGGGCTTCGCAGATTATTACACAGGCGACGCCAGGAAGGCGTTTGCCGGGGTCAAGGACAAGCAGTTACAAAAAGATTTCGCCGACGCCTCGACCGCCGCGTCGAAGGCGATGAGCGACCTAGCAGCATGGCTCGGCGCCCAGCAGGATTCGGCTACGCAAGATTTCG
>JAFEEZ010000234.1 GCA_018240825.1 Pseudomonadota bacterium
ACATTGTCGATACCCTGCGCGTTCCACACCGGTTCGAAAAAGGAATTGCCGAAGCGCAGCGCCAGGATGTTCTGGACGGTTTCCTTGCCCAGGTAGTGGTCGATCCGGAAAATCCGGTCCTCGGGAAACACCGCCGCCACCGCATCATTGATTTCGCGGCTGGAGGCCAGGTCGTATCCGAGCGGCTTCTCAAGTCCGATGCGGACGTTTCCATGCGCAAGGTTCGCCGCCTCCAGGCCTTTGATCGTGGGCTCGAACAGGCTGGGCGCGGTCGAGAGAAAGATCGCCATGCCCTTGGACGTGTCGCCAAGCTCGTCAGACAGATCCTTGAAATGCTCGGGCTTTGTTGCGTCTAGCGCCTGATAGTTCAACCGTTTCAGGAACGCCGCGATCTTGTCCTTGTCCTTGCGATCCTCGGGCAGATATTTTTCCAGCGCCGCCCTGGCGAATTTGCGGAAAGCTCCGTCTTCGAACACCGTGCGCGCAGTGCCCGTGATCGTCATGTTGGCGGGCAGGAGCCCGTCCTCGTCAAGCCCATAGAGCGATGGCAGCAGCATCCGCTGCGCCAGGTCGCCGGTCGCGCCGAACAACAGCAGTTTGTCGAGCGGCTGGCGAATCTGCATCGCGATCTCCGTATCTGGCGGCGTAATGCCGATAAAACTAAAGCGTCAGCCCAGCGACCGGGTCGAAACCGGCCATGATGTTGAGGTTCTGCACCGCCGCACCCGCCGCGCCCTTGCCGAGATTGTCGAGCGTCGCGATAAGCCGCGCCTGGCCGGTCGCATCGTTGCCGCAAACGCGCAAGGTCAGTCGATCGGTCCCCGCATCGTCTTCAATCCGGACGAATTTGACGTCGCCCGGCGCGACACGGACCAGCGGCGAGCCGGCATAAGCTTCCCTCAGCACCGCCTCGACCTGCGCCAGCGCTGATCTTTGCGGCAAGGCATGGAGCGGCAACGGCACTTCGACGATCATGCCGCGATAGGTGTCGGCGACTGCCGGTTGAAAGATCGGCAAGTGATCGATCCCAGCATGCTGGCGCATTTCGGCGATATGCTTGTGCGCGAGGTCGAGGCCGTAAACGCGCGCACGGGTAGGGGATTCGCCGCTCTCGAACTCGGCGATCATCGCCTTGCCGCCGCCCGAATAACCCGACAGCGCGTTGACGCTGAGCGGCCAATCGGCAGGGATCAAGCCGGCCCGGACGAGCGGCCGGACCAGCGCGAGGAACCCGGTCGGGTAACAGCCCGGATTGCTCACCCGCGGCGCGGCGGCGATCGCCGACTGTTGATCCGGCTCGAGCTCGGCAAAACCATAGATCCAGCCCTCGGCGACACGATGCGCGCTTGAGGCATCGATCACCCGCGTTTTGGCTGAGGCGATCATCCCCACCGCTGCGCGCGCCGCATCGTCGGGCAGGCAGAGGATGACGAAGTCCGCGTCATTGAGCGCCTCGGTTCGCGCGGCTGTGTCCTTGCGCCGGGCATCGTCGAGCATGATCAGCGAAACGTCATCGCGACCCGCCAGCCGCTCGGCGATTTCCAGACCCGTCGTGCCGTGCCCGCCATCGATGAAAACGCTGGCACTCATGTGATCTGGTCCAGCGCGTCCCGGTCGACGTAGCCGGACAGCCGCCGGTCGGGCGACACCCCCCAAGCGACCTCACGCAGCACTTCGAGGCACTCGAATGTTTCGCCCGGCTGCAATTCGACGAGCGCCTCGGACTCAGGCGAAGATTCGGCGTGCAGGACCACCGTGCGCGTCACCACACACGGCATCGGCGCGGCATAATGCGGCGCGAAAACATATTCGGCGAGGCGGACATCGGCGAGGTCGGGACGAACGGCATTGTGGCGCGGATCGATCGCGACCGACCGGCCGGTCAGCGCGAAGCTTCTACGCGGTGGCGCGGCGGGCGCGGGGTGTGTCGCCTTCTCCCACAAATTGTCCGAACTCTTCAAGAAAGTCTGCCCCCTCGGCCGTCCGCGCGATGAAGATATTGCGCTTGTCGGTGTCGTCGCGCTGGCGGCGCAGATAGCCGAGACCGCCCAGCCGGTTCAAGGCGCGCGTCACGACGGGTTTAGACACGTTGAGCGCGCGCGCCAATCCGCGCACCGTATGGGGCCCCGGGCTGAGATAAACGACCATTAACAGCGCCATTTGACGGTTGGTCAGGTCCGGCTCTCCCGATCGGACATAGTCGACCAGCGTGTTCATCCATCGCGTCAGCGGCGGGGCTGCGAAGGTTGCGGCGATATTCATGGCCTGACTCACATCGGCTTCTCGGACAAAAGGCGGGACCGGTGCCGTAACAACGTGCGCAAAGGCAGCTTGGTTTCAGCGCGGACACGAAATGTGCGCAAACCGCACCGCGCCGCTATTTGTCGCCCGGCCCGGTTGATCACGCCAGCTTGCTCGCCTATGTGCCCGTTTTCGCAATTTCAGGCGCTTTTCCTTCCATGCTGTTCAGCTTTCTGCTTGTCGTCCACTTCCTCGTCGCGCTCGCGCTCGTCACGGTCATCCTGATGCAGCGGTCGGAGGGGGGCGGACTGACCGGCGGGGGCAGCCCGGCGGGTCTGATGTCGGCGCGCGGAGCGGCGGATTTCCTGACTCGATCGACGGCCATTCTCGCGACGGCGTTCGTCATCCTGTCGGTTCTTCTGGCATTCCTGGCGGCGACTCGACACGCGACGACGGTCGACACGTCGATTAACCGTGCGGCGCCGGCCGCTCCGGCGCCGGCCCAGCCCGTGCCCAACACGGGCGCCTTCGGCGGCGATGCCGGGAATAGTGCGGCGGGCAGCAACCTGAGCTTTGGCGACGCCGCGCCGCAAGGCAATTCGGCCGCGCCCAAGAAGTAAATTCGGCTTCGCCACCCTTGCGCCGGCATTTTTTTGTCGGCGCGGCGGATTCGCGCGCTTGCCGTTCGTCCCTATTCCAAGCTAGGCGTTTTCTCCCATGGCGCGGTTTATCTTCATTACCGGCGGCGTGGTTTCCTCGCTTGGCAAGGGTCTGATGGCGGCGTCGCTCGCCGCTCTGCTGCAAGCGCGCGGTTATCGCGTCCGCATCCGGAAATTCGACCCCTATCTCAATGTCGATCCGGGCACGATGAGCCCGTATCAGCACGGCGAGGTCTACGTCACCGACGACGGCGCGGAGACCGATCTCGACCTCGGCCATTACGAGCGTTTCACCGGCGTCGCGGCGCGGCAGTCGGACAACGTCACCTCGGGCCGGATCTACCAGCAGATCATCCAGCGCGAGCGCCGCGGCGACTATCTGGGCGCGACCGTCCAGGTCATCCCGCACGTCACCGATGCGATCAAGGCGTTCGCGCTGGCCGAGACGGACGACCTCGATTTCGTGCTGTGCGAGATCGGGGGGACGGTCGGAGACATCGAATCGCTCCCGTTCATCGAAGCGATCCGACAACTGCGCAACGACCTGGGCCGCGGCAATTCGGTCAGCGTCCATGTTACGCTGATCCCCTACATCGCGGCGGCGGGAGAGCTGAAGACCAAGCCGACGCAGCATTCGGTCCGCGAGCTTGCGGCTCTCGGCGTGCAACCCGACGTGCTGGTTTGCCGGTGCGAGCAGCCGCTGCCGGCCGGCGAACGCGCCAAGATCGCGCTGTTCTGCAACGTACCGACGGACGCGGTGGTGCCCGCGCTCGACGCGAAGAGCATCTACGCGGTGCCCGAGCAATATCATCACGAGGGTCTCGACGAGGCGGTCCTGAACGCGTTCGGGATCGAGCCTGGCGCGAAGCCCGACCTCGCGCGCTGGACCGACATCAACGACCGGCTGACCAATCCGGAGGGCGAGGTGACGGTCGGCGTGGTGGGAAAATATGTCGGGCTGCAAGACGCCTACAAGTCGCTCAACGAAGCGCTCGTCCATGGCGGCATCGCCAACCGGGTGAAGGTCAACGTGCGGTGGATCGACGCCGAGATTTTCGAGCAGGCCGACAACGATATCGCGCAGCATCTCGAGCCGCTTCACGCGATACTGGTGCCCGGCGCGTTCGGCGAGCGCGGCGCGGAAGGCAAGATCGCGTCAGTCAAGTTTGCGCGGGAGCGCGGCGTTCCGTATTTCGGTATTTGTTTCGGCATGCAGATGGCGTGCATCGAAGGTGCGCGAAATCTTGCCGGCATCGAGGCGGCGTCCTCGACCGAATTCGGCCCGACCAACGAACCCGTGGTCGGCATCATCACCGAATGGATGTCGGCCGAAGGCGTCCAGAAACGCGAGTCGGGCGGCGATCTTGGCGGGACCATGCGGCTCGGCGCGTATGACGCGAGACTTGACGGCAACAGCGTCGTGTCGTCGATCTACGGCGCCACCGAGATCAGCGAGCGCCACCGCCACCGCTATGAGGTCAACACCGGCTATCGCGATGTTCTGGAGAAAGGAGGACTCGTGTTCAGCGGGATGTCGCCCGACGGGATGCTGCCCGAAATTGTCGAACGGCCCGATCACCCCTGGTTCGTCGGCGTCCAGTTTCACCCCGAACTGAAAAGCAAGCCATTTGCGCCGCATCCGCTGTTCGCGAGCTTTATCGGGGCCGCCGTGAAGAAGAGCCGGCTCGTCTGACGGTCGCGCGCGAGTCCCGAAGTTGAACACTCGATGTCGGTTCGATCCTATTCCGCCGGCTGATTAGATCGTAAATGGTTCGGTAACGAATCGGTCCCCCGGGGAGGGGGCGTTGTTCCGGGGGTTGGAATGAAGTTTTCGCATATCGTCGCCGCCATGGTGGCGCTGGTCGTTCCGGCGACCGCGCAGGCGGGCGTTTATGTGTTCAACGGCGTTTGCACGAACGCTTCTTCGACAACCCAGGCGACATGCACGTCGACCAACGGTTCGTACGGCAATACCGTCACGATCAACAGCACGACCGACGCGACGTTGTCGATGAAGGTCTCGGGCTGGCAGATGAACCAGACGACCAACGCGATCACGTCGGCTTTCCTCGGGGCCTATTCGCATGGTTTCGGCGTTACCGGCGTGCAGGATCAGAATGGCGCCAACAATCTGCACCAGATCGACAATGTCAACGGCTACACCGACTTCGTGATCCTGCAGTTCAATCGTTCGGTGCATCTGGACGGCGTCAACGCCTATGCCTTCGGCATCAATGGCGCCTTCGACGCCGACGCGAGTTTTTCCAACGGCGCCGGAATCGCGCCGGCGGTGTGGAACGCCGCGATGAACCTGTCGAGCTATAGCGGAACATGGTCGACGACGGCTGTGAACGGTCAGTCGGGCCAGTTTTCGACATCGATCACCGACAACGCGACCGGCTTTTCGAAGGTCTGGCTGGTCAGCGCGTCGATGCTGACGCCCGACCGTGACGACGGCTTCAAGCTGACGTCGATCACGGTGTCGACGCCCGCGGTTCCGGAGCCGGCGACCTGGGCGATGCTGATCATGGGCTTTGGCGCGATCGGGGCTACCCTGCGTCGTCGTGCCGTGGCTGGGACGGCAGTTACCGCCTAATCCGAACGCGCGCGCCGGCCCGTCGGCCGCGCGCTATCAGGGTTATCCGGTCGAACCGCTTGTCGGCATCACGTAGCGGCCGATGAACAGGATCATGCCGGTTCGGCGATCCCGCAGTAGAAAAACAAACGGTTTGTCGGCGCGAAAGACGACCGGCGGCAGTTCCGGGGCTTTTCTGCGGGCACCGGTGATAACGACATCGATCACGGCCGTCGCCGCAGCCGCTTCGGAGCCCTTTTCGTCCACGTCCAGCCAGCTCTGGTGGATAATCGCACCGATCGCCAAGATCTGATCGCCGGATATCGTTGCGGCGCCGGAGAAGTCGGCGCGCCGATCGAATGCGGCCTGGACACCCATCGCCTGCAATGTCGGAACGAGATTTGCGCCCCAGGACAGGTGCATCTTGGGCAATGTGAGCATCGTGCGGCGCGGTTTTGCCTTGCCGAGATCGGTTAGCCAGCGCGTCAGGTCGCGGTCGGTCAGTTTCGCTTCAAACCTGGGGAGTTCCGCCGGACTATCGGGCATCAGCACGACCATCGACACCTCCCCGCCGGCATAGGGTATTTCGATCGCCTGTGCACCATCGCGGTCCAGCACAGGAAAATTGCCCTCCTGATGCATCAACGGCGTCGGCACGTCCCTCCCGGTCAGGAGGTGGAATGGCTCGGTTTTGGTCGCAGCGGGATAGAATTCGGACGCCCAGTTCGCCTTCCAATAGATCATGTTGACCAGAATCGCGCGCGTTGACGCGGAAACGGCGTCGGTTGCCAGTAAGTTGTGGATCCGGTTGTTCGTTCTACCGCTCACCCATTGGTTGATCGTCTTGCGAGCCAGTTCGTGGTTGCCGACATAATCAACACGTTGAAGACCGGCGCTCGCATATTTCGTAACGTCTGCCAGATACTCGGCATTCATCGCCAATCCGGTCTGCAGCCACAGGCTGTTGTTTGCGCTTAGCGCGCGATCGGCGGCCGAGAACGTCAACGCGCGTAGCAGTGGGGCCTGGACGGAGAGGTAGGTGTC
>JAFEEZ010000235.1 GCA_018240825.1 Pseudomonadota bacterium
ATCCACCAGCGCCCGGTTGTGTGCGGCGTTGCTGTGGAACTGATCGTTGTCGGGCGAAAGCCTGGTGTCGAGGACGGGGGCGCTCATGCCGTCTGCCTAGCCGTGCCGACAGGCATTGGGAAGCCGCTGGCGCGCCGCATCGTGTTGGTGTAGCGAATCGGTCATACACCAGTTCAGGAGAGGGTTGTTCCGATGAAGCGTTCTGTTCTCGCCGCCATGCTGCTCGCCACCACTGCCGGCGGCGTCGCCGTGTGGCAGTCGTCCGCCGTCGCCCAGGCCGTGGCGGGAACCAGGTCCGGCGTCGACCAGGCGCTGATCGACCGCAATGCGAAACCCGGCGACGACTTCAACGCCTATGCGAATGGTGCATGGCTCAAGACTGCGGAAATTCCCGCCGATCGTTCGTCGATCGGGGTCGGCGTCGATGTGTCGAAGGTCGCGGAGGAGCGCAACGCGGACATCATCCACAATGCAGGCGCAGCGAAGGCGAAGCCCGGTACGGATCTGCAGCGGATCGCCGATTACTACGCGGCGTATAACGACACTGCGGGGATAGAGGCGCGGGGGATCGCGCCGCTCCGGCCGAACCTGGCCCGGATCGCAGCGCTCAAAACCAGGGCCCAGCTGTCGGCGATGCTCGGCGCAAACATGCGCGCGGACACCGACCCCTTCAACAACAATAATTACGCATCGACGGACAATCTGTTCGGGCTGTTCGTCGGCGGCGACCTGAACCGCGGAACAGTCAACGTGCCCTATCTGATGCAAGGCGGGCTCGGGCTGCCCGATCGCGACTATTATCTGTCGTCGGCCAAGGACATGGCCGAGGTGCGCGAAGGATACAAGACATACGTCACCAGGCTGTTCAGCCTCGCCGGAATGAGCGACCCGCAGGCGCGGGCCGATCGCGTGTTCGCTTTGGAGATGAAGATCGCCGAGGCCCAGACCGACATCCTTACCGCACAGGACGCGCACAAGGGCGACAATCCGTGGAAGCGCGCCGACTTCGCGGCGAAGGCGCCGGGGATCGACTGGAACGCCTATTGGACCGCGGCGGGACTGCCGCGACAGCAGGATTTCATTGTCTGGAACCCGGCGACGACGACCAAGCTCGCCGCCCTCGTCGCCAGCGAGCCCATGGCGTCGTGGCAGGACTGGCTCGCCTTCCACGAAATCAATCGCAACACTTCGGTGCTGCCCAAGGCGTTCGATGACGCCGCGTTCGACTTCTTCGGCAAGCAATTGAGCGGCACCGCCGCGCCGCGCCCGCGCGACAAGCGTTCGATCGGCGCGGTCAACGGTGCGCTGGGATACGAAGTCGGCAAGATCTACGCCGCCAAATATTTCCCGGCCTCGTCAAAGGCGGCGATCAACACGATGGTGAAGAACATCGTCGCCGCGTTCGATCGCCGTATCCAGGCGCTCGACTGGATGGCCCCCGCGACCAAGGCCGAAGCGCGCAAGAAGCTCCAGGTGCTGAAAGTCGGGATCGGCTATCCCGATGTCTGGCCGATGCGCCCCTATTACGCGGTGAGCGCGACCGACCCGGTCGGCAACCTCTATCGCGCGCGGCTGTCCAACTATCGCTACCAGATCGGCAAAGTCGGCAAGATGCCCGACCGCAGCGAATGGTGGATGACGCCGCAAACCGTCAATGCGGTCAACCTGCCGCTTCAGAACGCGCTCAATTTCCCGGCGGCGATCCTTTATACGCCCTATTACGACGCGAGGTTCGAGGACGCGGCGAATTACGGCGCGATCGGCGCCGTCATCGGCCACGAAATCAGCCACAGCTTCGACAATCTCGGCTCGGACTTCGATTCGACCGGCCGCTTGCGCAACTGGTGGACGCCGACCGACCTCGCGCGGTTCGAGGCATCGGGCAAGGCGCTCGCCGATCAGTATGACGCGTACGAGCCGCTACCCGGCCTGCACGCCAAGGGGCAGCAGGAACTGGGCGAGAACATCGCCGACACCGCCGGCCTGACCGCGGCGTATGAGGCGTATCACGCCTCGCTTGGCGGCAAGCCGTCGCCGGTGATCGACGGGCTGACCGGCGACCAGCGCTTTTTCCTCGCATTCGCGCAAAGCTGGCGGACCAAGATGCGTGACCGGGCGATCCGCGCGCGCATCGCGACCGATGTCCACGCGCTGCCGTTCCTGCGGACGGAAACGGTGCGCAATCTGGATGCATGGTACGATGCGTTTGGGGTCAAGCCGGGCGACAAGCGCTACCTAGCGCCGAAGGACCGCGTCCACGTGTGGTGATATCGCCGTCGCCCCAGCAAAAGCTGGGCGGCTGGCCGTTTCGCGCCATCGCTTGAAACCCGGCCTTCGCTGGGGTGACGAGCCTTTTTAAACACCGCGCGCCGGAAACAGCCGGGGATTGCGCAATAGCAACGCCGACGCGAATGCAACCAGCAGTCCCACCGGCGCGACCTCCATCGCAGTCATGGGCATGCGGATCAGCGGGTTGGCGTACATTTCTCGCATGCCGTCGAACTCGGCGGTCATCCTGGCGATCTCCGCCGCGCTCTTGCCGCTCGCCTGGGCGTCGCGCAGCAGCTTGGCGATATAGTCGTCCATGAATCGATAGTGCGTGAACGCGAGATACGCTTCCCAGATCAGCACGTAGCCGATGCACGCGATCAGCGCGATCAGCAGACCGAGGCCGAGCGCGCGGCCGAACTTGATCACGCCGCCGCCTTCGACATCGCGATATCGCTTTACGCCGACAAACACGAAACTCATCGCGACCAGCATGACCGAATAGCCGAAGGTCAGCGTGGCGACGAACGCGACGCGTTCGTGGAGCGTCCCGATGACGGCGATGAAAGCGGCGAGGACCGCGGCGGACAACCCGCCGAAGATCAGCGAATAGCGTACAGTCTGGTTCATGACATTCCCCGTTTATGAGCGGCATCGTCGTCGTCGCTCATGCCCGGTTGCACTATCACCCGAACGGGCGATTTTCGCGAATCCCGCTTATTCGATGAGCGACAGAAAGCGCGCTTTCTCGATTGCCTTCACGCGGCGATCGACCTCCAGCTTAGCGAACAGGCTGGCTAGGTGAGTCTTGATCGTATGGGGTGACACGCCGAGCGTTCGCGCCAATTCTTCATTGGTCCGGCCGGAGGCGAGGAGGTCGAGCACCTGACATTCGCGCGGCGTCAGCCCAAGCGATTCAACCGCTGCGGCATTGCGCTCGAACGGGGCAGCGGCCTTTCGCGCCGTCAGGCGATGACCGACCCATAAACCCAAGACGGTAAATCCGAACGCGAGCAGCCCGACATACAGGTCGGTCGAAATCTCGCTCGCGGCATAGCGGAACTTGAGTTGCTCCAGCGCAACTGCAGCGGCGGCCAATCCCAACCCGTAGAACAGAACCGTGCGCAACATCGCTGGCGTCATTCGGCCACGCGATTCGACAGGAGGATACTGCCGATCAGCCCACCGATCGCGCTACCGATGCGCGCTGCGCCCACGCTATGCCCCTTGCATCGACAGCGAATGGGGGGATTGCGCAATTTCCCAAGTATTCCATTCCTCGTGGATCTTGCCGCCCTTGATCACCGCGAGGTTGATGCCGATCATCGTCATCGACTCGCCAGTCCCGCGGTTGCGGACATGGGCGGTCATGCGGGTCGCAACCTTGTCGCCACTGGCAAACTGGTCTTCGACGATGAAGGAATCCTGTGCATATTCGAAGATCTGGTGGAAGTTGAGGATGCTCTGGCGGAACTCCGCCCAGTCGCGCGTTCCCGCAGAGGTATGTCCGACATAGTCGGAAGCAATAAGGTCTTGCAGCGCGTCCACGTCGGCACGTGCATAGAGTTCAACCAGTCGCCTGAAAACGGCCAGCTTGGCCTCAGGCGTCTCCTCAACAGCGTTATCTTGCATCGCTCGCCTCCCGTCCGCCACTAGTTCGAAGCCCCGATCAATTCGCGGCCGATCAGCATGCGGCGAATCTCGTTCGTCCCCGCGCCGATATCGAGCAGCTTGGCGTCGCGCCAGTAACGCTCGACCGGCCAGTCCTTCGTGTATCCCGCGCCGCCGAGCGCCTGGATCGCTTCGCCCGCGACCTTCACCGCGCTTTCGCTCGCGAGCAGGATCGCCCCCGCCGCGTCGAACCGCGTGGTCTTGCCCTCGTCGCAATTCTTCGCGACCGCATAGACATAGGCGCGCGCCGAATTGAGCGCGACGTACATGTCTGCAACCTTGGCCTGTATCAGCTGGAAGTTGCCGATCGGCTGACCGAACTGCTTGCGCTCGCGGACATAGGGGACGACCACGTCGAGGCACGCCTGCATGATGCCCAGCTGGATGCCGGCGAGCACAGTGCGCTCGTAATCGAGCCCCGACATCAGCACCCCGACGCCGCCGTTGAGCGGGCCCATCACGTTCTCCTCGGGCACTTCGCAATCGTCGAACACCAGTTCGGCGGTGGGGCTCCCGCGCATCCCGACCTTGTCGATCTTCTGCCCGATCGAGAAGCCGGGCATATCCCTTTCGATCAGGAAGGTGGTGATCCCGCGCGATCCCTCGCCGGTCTTGGCGTAGACGACGAGCGTGTCGGCATAGGCCGCGTTGGTGATCCAGAATTTGGCGCCGTTGAGCACGTAGCCGCCCTGAACCGCTTCGGCCTTGAGCTTCATGCCGACCACGTCCGACCCCGCGCCCGCTTCCGACATCGCCAGGCTGCCGACATGTTTGCCGGAGATCAGCTTGGGGAGATACTTCGCCTTCTGTTCGGGGCTGGCCCAGCGGCGGATCTGGTTGATGCACAGGTTGGAATGCGCGCCGTAGCTGAGGCCGACCGACGCCGAGGCGCGGCTGACTTCCTCGCAGGCGATGACATGCTCGAGATAGCCGAGCCCGAGGCCGCCATATTCCTCCTCGACAGTGATGCCGTGCAGCCCGAGTTCGCCCATTGCCGGCCACAGATCGCGCGGGAACCAGTCGTCGTGATCGATCTTTGCGGCGAGCGGTGCGATCCGCTCCGCGGCGAAGCGTCGCGTGGTGTCGCGGATCAGCTCGGCATTCTCGCCAAGGCCGAAATCGAAGCTGGCGTCCATTTCCCGGGCTCTCCAATAATCCGTTCGCCCTGAGCTTGTCGAAGGGCAGTCCTTGTCTTTACCCTCTGAAGAAAGTGCAGGCCTTCGACAATCCCGGATCAAGTCCGGGACAGGCCGAACGGGGAGGATGTGCATGTCCGGTCTATTTCGCCGCAAACTGATCACCGAACAGCCGCCCGAGCATCGCCTCGCGCGGACGCTCAGCTGGCCGCACCTCGTCGCGCTCGGGGTCGGCGCGATCGTCGGGACCGGCATTCTCACTCTCATCGGCGTCGGCGCCGACCGCGCCGGGCCGGCCGTGTTGGTCAGCTTTGTCGTGGCGGGCGCGATCTGCGCATGCGCGGCGCTGTGCTATGCCGAAATGGCGACGATGATCCCGGCGTCGGGCAGCGCCTATACCTACAGCTACGCGACGTTGGGCGAGGTGATCGCATGGGTGGTCGGCTGGTCGCTGATCTTGGAATATTCGCTGGTCGTCGCGACGGTCGCGGTCGGCTGGGCCGGATACGCCAACGGCTTTCTCGCAGCGCGCGGCATGGGCTTGCCCGAATATCTGACCCACGGACCAACGGTCGGCGGTGCGTTCGGGATCAACTTGCTCGCGATCGTGATTATCGGGATCGTCGCGGGGCTGCTGATGCTTGGCACGCGGGAGAGTGCGCGGATCAACACCGCGTTGGTGGTGCTCAAGATCGTCACGCTGACCTTGTTTGTCGCGTTTTCGCTGCCCTATTTCGACGCCGCCAACCTGCACCCGTTCGCGCCGCTCGGCTATGGCAGCACCGCCGGGGCGGGAGGCGTGAAGTATGGGATGATGGGCGCAGCGGCGATCATCTTCTTCGCCTTTTATGGATTCGATGCGATTTCGACCGCAGCGGAGGAAGCCAAGAATCCCGACCGCGACCTCGCGGTCGGGATCGTCGGTTCGATGGTCGCGTGCACCATCATTTACCTGATCGTCGCGGCGGCGGCGGTCGGCGCGCTGCATTACACCAAATTCGCCGACAGCCCCGAGCCGCTGGCGCTGATCCTGCGCGGGATCGGACAGGACACGGTCGCTGCGATCGTCGCCGCGGCGGCGGTCATCGCGCTGCCGACGGTCATTCTCGGGTTCCTTTACGGCCAGAGCCGCATCTTCCTGGTGATGGCGCGCGACGGCTTTCTGCCGACGAGCCTCGCCAAGGTGTCGGTGCGCGGCACGCCGGCGCGGATCACGGCGGTGACGGCGGTGCTGGTGTCGATCCTCGCCGCGGTCACGCCGCTCGACGTCATCGCCAGCCTCGCCAACGCCGGCACGCTGTGCGCGTTCATCGCGGTGGCGGTGTGCGTGCTGGTGCTGCGGCGGCGCGAGCCTAACGAGCGGCGGCCGTTCAAGACGCCGCTCGCGTGGCTGGTGGCGCCGGCGGCGATCCTTGGCTGCCTCTATCTGTTCACCAGCCTTCAGAGCGTCACGCAAATCTCGTTCCTCGTCTGGAACGCGATTGGGCTGCTGATCTACTTCCTCTACGCGCGGCGGCGCTCTTTCGTCACGTAATGCCCAACGTACCGTTTCGGCGATGGATCGGGAGAGGAAATCGGCGGAGGCGACCGACCGCAATCGCCTAACTCGAACCTCTGAGAGGCGGGGCGTTCCGACGCATGTATGCGGGTCTTCCCACAATCCCTTGATCCTCGCATTCTTCATCTCCGGTGTACCCGTTGGGTGTACTCGCCGAGACTATAATGACAGGAAAACCGCCGATTCCGCCAGTTCTGGCGTATCTGGTGACCCCTACGGGAATCGAACCCGTGTTTCAGCCGTGAGAGGGCCGCGTCCTAACCGCTAGACGAAGGGGCCGAAGCGGGACGCGGCGCAGTAGGGCGCGGCGCGCGGGGCGTCAAGACGATTGCATCCCACGCGCGGCAAGGTCCGTCCGACCAATCGTTAACCGTTGTTCGATACCGTCAATTCCATGACTGGCTGGTTGAATGGGTTCGCGGCTTTGCTCGCGGCGGCGCTGATCGCGCGGTCAGGAACCGCGCGGGCGCAGACCGCGATCGAGCTGTTCACGCCCGAAACCGTCGCCGCCGCGGGCGACATTCGCATTATCGGCGTCGACGGCGAGAAAAGCTGGCTCGACGACGGCTATGGCAAGACGCGGTTCGACACCGATTCCGCCCGCCGCGGATTTCGCATCGAACCCCAAGCGGTAGAGGGCGACCTGATCTGGACGCCGCGTTTCTCCTGGGCTGTCAGCGGCACAGTTGTCGCCACGGCCCAACAAGGCCAGGATAATGCGGTCGATCTGTCCGAGGCCTTTCTCAGCTACAAACCGCTGCTCGGCGGGGGCGCCAAGCTGACGGTGCGCGCGGGGCTGTTCTGGCCGCCCGTCAGCCTTGAACATACCGGCGCCGGATGGCGCGTGCGTGACACGATCACGCCGTCGGCGATCAACGGCTGGATCGGCGACGAGGTCAAGGTCGGCGCCGTCGAGGCGCAACTGACTCGGCCGGTTGGCGGCGGACGGCTGAGCGCGACCGTCGCGGTTTTCGGCCTCAACGACACCGCGGGAACGTTGCTGGCGTTTCGAGGCTGGGCGCTGCACGACGAGAAAGCAGTCGCGTTCGGGTTGCAGCCGCTCCCGCCGCTCAATGCCTTCATGCGCTATGTGCAGGCCCCAAAGACGCGTCCGGTGATCGAACTCGACAATCGTCCCGGTTTTTATGCCAAGCTGGACTGGGCGCCCGCTGCGTGGCTCGATCTGCAAGCGTTCCATTATGACAATCGCGGCGATCCCGAAGCGGTGACGCCGACGCTGCAATGGGGATGGCGGACCAGGTTCGACAATCTGAGCGCGGCGCTGGCCTTTGGCGATTGGCAGGTCAAGACGCAGGGCATGGCCGGCAAGACCCTGATGGGCTTTCCTGACAACGGTCGGCTGTGGGTCGATACGACCTTCCGCGCAGGGTACGTCATGGCGACGCGCAACTTCGCCAAGGGTTCGGCGTCGTTCCGCGTGGAGGCCTTCGGCGTCACGAGCATGGGATCGAAACTCGGCCGCGACTGGTCCGAAAGCGGTTGGGCGCTGACCGCGGCCGGGCGACGCGATATCGGCAGGATCTTGTCGGTGCTGGTAGAAGCGTCGCACGTCGACAGCCGCAAGGATGCGCGGGCGTTGACCGGCCTCGCGCCCGGCCAGGGACAAACGCTCGTTCAGTTCGCGCTGCGCGTGCACCTATGAAGGGAAAATTTACGCCGGGCGCCTAGAATTGTCTCGTTATGCGCAAGGTCGTCCTGTTGTCGTCCACATTGCTGCTGGGCATGGCTCCTCCGTCCCCCGTAGCCGGCCTCAGCGTCGCGGTGCGTGGACCGAATGGCCGACCGATCGCGAACGCCGTCGTCACGGTTCATCTCGTCGGCCGCCCGACGCCGCCCGCCCGGGTGGGCGGCGGTTACGCGGTCAGGCAACAGAACATCCAGTTCAATCCGTTCGTCCTGGTCGTGCCGGTCAACGCCGACGTATCGTTCCCGAATTTCGACCAGATCCGGCACCAGGTCTATTCATTTTCGCCGGCCAAGCGCTTCGAACTCAAACTGTATGCTCGCGAACAGAACCGCACCGTGCGTTTCGACCGCGCTGGCGCCGTATCGCTCGGCTGTAACATCCACGACCAGATGACGGCTTTCCTTTACGTTACCGACAGCGCGTTCACCGCGAAAACCGATGCGTCGGGCAATGTCACTCTCGCCGGCGTGCCGGAGGGCGCGATTTCGATCAGCGTCTGGCATCCCTATCTACGCGCGCCGGCCAACCAGCTGTCGCGCCAGATCACCCTGAGCACCAGCGCGCGCGAGAGCTTCACCGTCTCGCTGCGTGCGCCGCCGGCGGCCTCATCGTCCTATTGATGACGATGCGGCTGCTCAATTTCCGCAAGCTGCGCACGCGCCTCGCGGCGCTTTACGTCGCGCTGTTCGCGGCGGCGATGCTGGGTATGTCGTTGACCTTGCTCGCGGTCGTCGAACGCAGCGCGACCGATCAGGTGCAACGCGAACTTGCCGCCACCGGCACGGTGTTCGACCGATTGTGGAGTCAGCGCGCGGCGCAGCTTGGCGGGGCGGCCGGCTTGCTGGCACGCGATTTCGGCTTTCGCGCGGCGGTCGCGACCGGGGACCGGGCGACGATCGCGTCGGCGCTCGACAACCTCAAGCGCCGAATGGGCGTGCCCGTCGCGTTCGTGGTCGGCGTGGACGGCAGCGTCACGGGGCTGGATCGCGCCAGCCTCGTCGCCGATGCAGCGGGGCTTTGGAACGCGCTCGACGGCGGACAGATGTCGGGGGTCGTCAATCTCGGAGGCGGCGTGCGCCACGTCATCGCCGCGCCGATCATGGCGCCGCAGCTGACCGGCTGGGTGGTGTTCGCGACCGACCTCGACGGGCGGGAAATGCAGAGCCTTCAGCGGCTGTCGGCGATTCCGATCCAGGCGGCGGTGTTCCAGCGCCGCGCCGACGGGCAATGGGTGGATCCGTCGGATCGGGAGGCCGGGGCGTTGTCGGGATTCATCGACCGCGCCGCGAAGGACCGGACCGCATCCGATGTGCCGACCCCGAACGGCGCCGCGCTCGCTCTCGTCAAGCCCCTGCCGGTCATGGCCGGCGCGCCGCGAGCGGTGCTGTTGTTGCGCTATCCGCTCGATCGGGCGCTGGCGGGATATCACCGCTTGCAATTCGCGATCCTGCTCGCTGGCCTGTTCGGGTCGCTCGGGATCGGGATTGCGACGATCCGCATGGCGCGGTCGATCACGCGTCCGGTGACGTTGCTCGACGCGGCGGCCGCGCGGCTCGCCGCCGGGCTGGAAGCATCGGTGCCCGTCGAGGGCAATGACGAGCTCGCGCGGCTGGCCGACAGCTTCAACCGCATGGCGACCGACATTGCCGAGCGCGAGCGCCGCATCACGCACCTGGCGTTCAACGACACGTTGACCGGACTGCCGAACCGCGCGCACTTCCTCGAGCATGTCGAACGCGAACTGAAGCTCGCCGAACGCAATGGCGAGACCGTGTCAGTCATGATTCTTGATCTCGACGACTTCAAGTCGGTCAATGACACCCTGGGCCATCCGGTCGGCGATGAGGTGTTGCGGCGCGTCGCGGAACGGATCGACGCGGATCTCGCGCAGAGCTTTGTGGCCCGGCTGGGCGGCGATGAATTCGTCATCGTGACTCGGCATGGAACCGACGGCGAGTCGCTCGAACGGCTCGCCAAACGCGCCGGCGACGCGGCGGCGACGCCGCTGCGGATCGACGAGCACGACGTCACGCAGGCGGCAAGCATCGGCATCGCGATTTCACCGGCCGACGGCGACGATGCGCGATCGTTGCTCAAGCACGCCGATCTCGCTTTGTATCGCGCCAAGGAATTGGGACGCGGCGTGTTCTGTTTCTTCGAGGAAGCGCTCAACCGGCGCGCGCAAGAGCGGCGGCGGACCGAAAGCGACCTGCGCGTCGCACTTCAGGAGGGGCAGTTCGAACTGTTCTTTCAACCGCTGTTTGATCTGGACGCAAACCGCGTCGGTTCGTTCGAGGCCCTGTTGCGCTGGAACCACCCGAACCGCGGCCTGATCTCCCCCGTCGATTTCATTCCGATCGCGGAAGATACCGGCCTGATCGTCGAGATCGGCGCCTGGGTGTTGCGCGAGGCCTGTGCGCAGGCCGCTGCGTGGCCCGATCATGTCCGCATCGCGGTCAACGTCTCGCCGGTGCAGTTCCGCCGTCCGGGCCTCAACGAGACGGTGTTGCAGGCGCTCGCGGCAAGCGGGCTGGAGCCGTCACGCCTCGAACTCGAAATTACGGAGTCCATTTTTCTGGAAGGGCTCGACACGACAAATCGCCTGCTCCACGGGCTGCGCGCGCTCGGCGTGCGGATCGCACTTGACGATTTCGGCACCGGATATTCGTCGCTCAGTTATCTTCAGAGCTTTCCGTTCGACAAGATCAAGATCGACCGGTCTTTCATCCAGGACCTTCTCACGCGGCCCGGCGCGGTGGCGATCGTCCGCGCGATCACGGATCTTGCCCGCGCGCTCGGCATGGAGACGACCGCCGAGGGCGTCGAGGAGAACGCCCAGCTCGCCGAGTTGCGCAAACACGGATGTTCGTCGGTCCAGGGGTATCTGTTCAGCCGTCCGATCGACGCTCGCGCGGTGCGCGCCATGCTCGCTGAAGAGCCCGCGCGCAACCTCGCCGCAGCCTGACGCGACGAAACGCGGAACCCCAGGGAGGGTGATGCGTCTTTCCGTTTCCGAGGCGTAACCGTCCAACGCGACGGCGACGTCCCATGAAACAGGAAGGAACTGCCATGCTGTGGACGATTGTCGTCATCCTGCTCGTGCTCTGGGCGCTCGGCTTCGCCGTTCATATCGGCGGCGGCCTGATCCATCTCTTGCTGGTGATCGCGTTGATCGTGGTCGTCGTTCGGCTGCTCCAGGGGCGGCGGGTCGTTTAACCTCGCGGCTCCGGAAAGGGCCGTCAGGCCGCCTCCGCCTGCCGCTGGCGCAATTCGTCGTTGAGCATCTCCGCCAGGAGGAAAGCGAGTTCCAGGCTCTGCCCCGCGTTCAGCCGCGGGTCGCAATGCGTGTGATAGCGGTCGGCCAGATTCTGTTCGGTCACGTCGACCGCGCCGCCGGTGCATTCGGTAACGTTCTGCCCGGTCATCTCGGCGTGTATGCCCCCCGCGAAGGTCCCTTCGGCGCGGTGCACCGCGAAGAAGCCTCGGACTTCGCTCAGGATGCGGTCGAACGGGCGCGTCTTGTACCCGGCGACTGCGACGGTGTTGCCGTGCATCGGATCGCAACTCCACACCACCGGATGGCCTTCGCGCTTCACCGCGCGCACCAGCTTGGGCAGCCCGGTCTCGATCTTGTCGTGCCCATAGCGCGTGATGAGCGTCATGCGGCCGGCGAGGCGGCTCGGGTTGAGCGTGTCGAGCAGGCGCAGCAACAGGTCGGGTTCGAGGCTCGGTCCGCACTTCAGCCCGATCGGGTTGCCGATGCCGCGCAGAAATTCGACGTGCGCCGATCCCTCGAATCGCGTGC
>JAFEEZ010000236.1 GCA_018240825.1 Pseudomonadota bacterium
CGAGATTGACGGGCAAAAGGTCGTGTTCAATTCGCGCTACCTGGAATATGTCGACGTCGCGGCGACCGAATACTGGGAATGGACCGGAATCTACGCGGCGCTCGGCACGTTGTGGGCCGACACCGAATTCCACGTCCGCCGCGCCGAAATCGACTATCTGAGGCCGTTCGTGCTGGGCGACGCCATCCGCATCTGGGCGCGGATCGATCGCGTCGGCACGACCAGCATGATGCAGCGTTACGAGATGGTGAACGAGGCGACCGGCGAACTCCACTGCGCGGTCGACATGGTGATCGTCAACGTGCACCTGCCGACCGGCAAACCTGCGCCGATCGATGACGCAGTGCGGCAATTTATCCGCAATTTGCCCGGCTAGATCACTCCGCCGCCTGTTGCAGCGGTTCGTTTTCGCCGACCACATCCTCCGGCAGCGCCCAATGAAGATCGCCTTTGCCGAGCGGCCGGCCGTCGTGCGACAGCACTTGGACCGGCTGGATTCGCCGCATGTCGCGAGCATCGACCAGCACCGGCGTCGCGGGGCAGCCAGTTTCCCAGCGCTCACCCCATTGGCGGAGCGCGACCATCGTCGGCAACAGCGCGAAACCCTTGTCCGTCAGCTTGTACTGGATCTTGCGGCGGTCTTCGGGGAGCGCCTCGCGCGTCAGGATGCCATGCTCGACCAGCCGCGCGAGGCGATTCGCGAGAATATTGCGCGCAATGCCGAGTTCGGACTGGAATTCCTCGAAATGATGCAGACCGTTGAACGCAGCGCGCAGGATCATGAACGACCAGCGCTCGCCCATCGCTTCAAGCGCGGCCGGCAAGCTGCATTCGACCAGATCGCGCAGCGGTTCCCTGAGGTGTCCGCCCATCAGATTTCCTCTCTTCTCCGGACAGCGTATCGCATTTTCGTCCTTAATAAAATGCCATGTAAGTTTTTAGTTGCAACTGACTACCTAACGCACTAGGTAGTGATTCGCAACCTATTGTGCGTTGCAAGGACGAAGGAGGAAAACATGCCCCGCATTCTCAGCTTCATCGGCGCTATCGCCGTCACCACCGCGTTCGGTTCGACCGTCGCGCTCGCGCAGCCCCAGGGTTCGACCTTCTATGCCGCCACCCCTGTCGAGGCGCCGGCCAAGAGCAGCATCATCACTCGCGACACGATGTGGAAGTTCCGCGACGGCGCGTTCACCGCCGCCAAGGCGCCCGAGCGCGATATCGTGCTGTGTCAGCTCGTCGCGCAGCGCGTCGGCAAGCTGTCGTCGTTCACCGCCGGGGGCCAGGCGCTCGACGCCGACGCCCTTGCGAAGTGCAACGCCAAGGCCGCCAACTGACCCATCCCCTCGCCGGCCGCGCGCGCTCCCACGCATGCGGCCGGCAATTTTTGATCAGCATTTGTGTTGCAAAGCAGCGCAACACCGCGCCATCTAGGCAATAATGCTGCGCCAATACGAACTGGTTGATCGAGTCCTCGGCTATGACCCGCAAGCCGACGAGGCTTTGCTCAACCGCGCGTATGTCTTTTCGCTCCAGGCGCACGGCAGCCAGAAACGGGCATCGGGCGATCCCTATTTCAGTCATCCGATCGAGGTGGCCGGCATCCTGACGGACCTCCACCTCGACGACGAGACGATCGCGACCGCGATCCTCCACGATACGATCGAGGATACTGTCGCAACCCCAGACCAGATCCAGAAGATGTTCGGCGACAACGTCGCGCGGATGGTCGACGGCGTCACCAAGCTGTCCAAGATCGAGGCGCAGACCGAGAACGAGCGCGCCGCCGAAAACCTCCGCAAATTCCTGCTTGCGATGTCCGACGACATTCGCGTGTTGCTGGTCAAGCTGGCCGACCGGCTGCACAACATGCGCACGCTCCATCACATCGCGAGCCCCGAGAAGCGTCAGCGCATCGCGCGCGAAACGATGGATATCTACGCCCCGCTCGCCGAGCGGATCGGGATGTACGAGTTCATGAAGGAGATGCAGAGTCTCGCCTTCGAGCAACTCGAACCCGAAGCCTATGCGTCGATCACCAAGCGGCTCGAGCAATTGAAGGAAGGCGGCGGCGACCGCATCGCCAAGATTGGCTCCGGCCTCAAATTGCTGTTGTCGCGCCAGGGTGTCGACGCCGAGATTTCCGGGCGCGAAAAGCATCCTTACAGCATCTGGAAGAAGATGCAGGAACGCCACATCAGCTTCGAACAGCTGTCCGACATCATGGCGTTTCGCGTGACCGTGCCGACCGAGGAGGATTGCTATCGCGCGCTCGGCATCATCCACCGCCGCTGGCCGATGGTGCCGGGGCGGTTCAAGGATTATATCTCGACGCCCAAGCGCAACGGCTATCGCTCGCTCCATACGACCGTGATGCACGCCGGCGACACGCGCGTCGAAATCCAGATTCGTACCGAGGAAATGCACGCCGAGGCCGAATATGGGCTCGCCGCGCACTGGGCGTACAAGTCCGGCAAGGTCCGCGCCGATACGCAACACAGCTGGATCGCCGACCTGGTCGAAATCCTCGAAACCGCCGACAGCCCCGAGGAGTTGCTCGAACACACCCGCATGGCGATGTACCAGGATCGCATTTTCGCCTTCACACCGAAGGGCGAACTGCACCAATTGCCGAAGGGCGCGACGCCGATCGACTTCGCCTATGCGGTCCACACCAATCTCGGCGACCAGGCGGTGGGCGCCAAGATCAACGGCCGCCACGTGCCGCTGCGCACCGTGATCGAGAATGGCGACCAAGTGCAAATCCTGCGGTCGAAGGCGCAGGCGCCGCAGCCCAACTGGCTCAACTTCGCGATTACGGGGAAGGCGCGCGCCGCGATCCGCCGCAAGCTCAGGCTGACCGAACGCAAGGAAACGCTGGCGCTCGGGCGCAAGCTCTACGACGAGATCGTCCAGCGCCTGCCCGCGCCGCTCAGCGTCGATGCGGTGAAGACCGCGCTCAAGAAGCTCCAGCTCGCCGACGAGGAAGCCCTGCTCGATGCGGTCGCGCGGCGGCGGATCACCGATGCCGAGCTGATGGAGGCGTTGATGCCCGGATCGGCGGGCACCGATGCCGGCCGCGCGCTCCCGCAGCAGTCGGCGGTGTCGATCACGGGTTTGCGGGCCGGCGTCGCCTACAAGCTGGACACGTGCTGTCACCCGGTCCCCGGCGACCGCATCGTGGGATTGCGCCGCCCCGACGAGGAAATCGCGGTGCATAGGATCGATTGCCCGATGCTGGCGAGGTCGGACGACGCCGACTGGGTCGACCTCGCCTGGGGCGACAAGGCCGAGGGCGGTCTCGCGCAGATCGAAGTGACGTTGAAGAACGAACCCGGCGCGCTCGGCACGGTGTCGACGATCATCGGCCAGCACCGCGCCAACATCATCAACATCCGCTTCGATTCGAGCGACACCGGATTCCATACCAACCAGATCGACCTGGAGGTGCGGGATGCGGCGCATCTGGAGAAATTGATGACCGCGCTAAGGGCGGCGGATGCGGTGAATGCGGTGACGCGGCCCTAGCTCACCCCCCGATCGTCGCGCACTTCGCGAGCAGCCACGTCCGCTCGTCCGCCGTCAAATGCGGTCCCAGCACGTCGAGCACGCGCCCGTGATAGGCGTCGAGCCAAGCACGCTCGGCATGGCTGCGCAGCGCCGGCTCGATCAGGCGGCGCTCGATCGGGGCGTAGGTCAGCGTTTCGAACCCCAGCATCGCCTGCTCGGCGCCAGGGATATCGCGCCTTTCGACCAGCACGAGATTCTCGATCCGGATGCCATATTCGCCTTCCTTGTAATAGCCCGGCTCGTTCGAGACGATCATGCCGGGCATGAGCGGTTCGGCCGGACCGCCACCGGGATAATTGGGCTTGGCGATCCGCTGCGGCCCTTCGTGCACCGCGAGATACGCCCCTACACCGTGCCCGGTGCCGTGCGCGAAATCGAGACCGGCCTCCCACAGCGGCCGCCGCGCGAAGCTGTCGAGTTGGCCGCCATTGGTGCCTTCGGGGAACACTGCAGTGGCGAGCGCGATATGGCCCTGGAGCACGCGCGTGAAGCGGTCGCGCATCTCCGGGCTCGGCTCGCCGACGGGCACGACCCGGGTCACGTCGGTGGTGCCGTCGGCATACTGCCCGCCCGAATCGACGAGATAGAGTTCGCCAGACTTGATCGGCAGGCTCGATTCCTCGGTCACGCGATAGTGCGGGATCGCGCCGTGCGGGCCAGTCGCGGAGATGGTGTCGAAGCTCAGATCCTTGAGCAGCCCGGTCGCCTCGCGCAGTTCCTGCAACTTGGCGGCGGCGGTCAGTTCGGTCTGCGTCCCCGTCGGAAGCGTCTCCTCGCACCATTTGAGGAAGCGCGTCAGCGCCACGCCGTCGCGTATGCTCGCGGCGCGATGCCCCGCGGCCTCGGCGGGGTTCTTGATCGCCTTGGCCAGGACCACCGGATCGCGTAGCGCGAGCACCGTGGCGCCGCCCTTTTGCAACGCGTCGAAGATCGCCGCGACCGCGCGCTCTGGATCGGCGGCGACGCGCTTGCCCGCGTAACGGGTCAGCGCGTGCGCGAAATCGTTGCGGTCGTGGACGCGCACCGCATTGCCCAGATGCGCGGCGACCTCCTCGCTCATCTTCTCCGGCGCGACGAACAGGTCGAGCGTGCCGTCCGCATTGGCGATGGCGTAGGCGAGCGCCACCGGCGTGCGCTCGACATCCGCGCCGCGCACGTTGAGCGCCCAGGCGATCGAATCGAGCGCCGACAGGATCACGGCGTCGGCCTTGTGCTCGGCCAGCCAATCGGCGATCTCGGCGCGCTTCTCGGCAGACGATTTTCCCGCCAGCTCGTCGGGCTGCACCACCAGCCGCGCGTCCGACGGCGCGGGCCGATCGGGCCAGATCGCATCGACGGGGTTGGTGTCGACCGCCACCAACGTCGCGCCCTTCGCGGCGAGCGCTTTCTCCGCCGCCTTGACCCATTCGGATGTGTGCAGCCAGGGATCGTAGCCGATTCGCCCGCCCTGCGCCGCGTGCGCGCCGAGCCAGTCGGCAACGCTGGTCGCGGGCACTTCGACGAACTGGTACGCACCGCCATCGACCTGCTCGCGCACCTGGAGCGTGTAGCGTCCGTCGACGAACATCGCGGCCTCGGCGGGCAGCACGACCGCGGTCCCAGCCGACCCCTGGAATCCCGTCAGCCACGCCAGCCGCTGGGCGTACGCGCCGACATATTCGGACATATGCTCATCGGTCAGCGGCACGACGAACCCGTCGAGCCGGTCGCGCTTGAGTTGCTCGCGAAGCGCCGCGAGACGGTCGGCATAAGTGGACATTCGATGCTCCTTAACTCCTTCCTAGCCGCTCGGTCCGCGCGAAGTCGAGAACCGCGTCTCGACTTCGCTCGACGCGAACGGATAGAGGAGCGATATGACGGACCTTCCCAAGCCCCCGATCGCCGCGACGCGCGTTCATGAATTCACCACGCATGGCGTCACGATCAGCGATCCCTGGGCGTGGCTGAAGGATTCGAACTACCCCACCGTGACCGACAAGGACGTGCTCGCCTATCTCGAGGCGGAGAACGCCTATTTCGAGGCGGTGATGGCGCCGCACAAGCCGCTCACCGACCGGCTCTACGGAGAGATGAAAGGGCGCATCAAGGAGGACGATTCGTCGGTCCCGCAAAAGGATGGCGACTGGCTCTACTGGACAGCGTTCGAGACCGGCGGCCAGTATCGCAAATGGTGGCGGAAACCCGTCACGGGCGGTGAGGACCAGCTGATCCTCGACGAACCGGCGCTGGCCGAGGGCAAGGAATATTTCCGGCTCGGCGCGTTTTCGGTGTCCAACGACGGCAAGCTGCTCGCTTATGCGATCGACGATAACGGGTCGGAACGCTTCACGATCCGGGTCAAGGACCTGACGACGGGCGAACATCTGCCCGACACGATCCCCGGTATCCTGTCGGAAATCGTGTGGACCGCCGACGACAGCGCGTTCCTCTACGGTCTCGCCAATGAGCAATGGCGAACCGACAATGCGCGGCTGCACCGGCTCTGCGCCGATCCGGAGGACGATGTCGAACTCTACCACGAAGCCGATGAAGGCTTTCGCGTCGGCGTGTCGGAAACCAGCGACCGGAAATGGATCGTCATTGCGTCAGGCGACCATACGACCAGCGAAGTCTATCTGATCCCCGCCGACGACCCGACCGCCGAGCTGCTGCTGGTCGCGCCGCGCAAGACGGGCCGCGAATACGATATCGAGACGCACGGCGACACGCTCTATATCCACACCAACGATACCGATCCGATGTGGCGGCTATGCACCGCGCCGATCGCCGACCCGGCCAATTGGACCGAACTGATCGCACCCTCCAAGCATTTCTACATGACCGGGATCGAATGCTACCGCAATTATTTCGTGGTCGAGGGGCGCGAGGACCGGTTGCATCAGATCGCCATTCATCGCGACGATCCCCCGATCGCGCCGCAGCGGATCGTGTTCCCGGAAGCAAGCTACACAGCTGGGCTCGGCGACAATCCCGAATATGACATGCCGGTGCTGCGGCTAGGTTACGAATCGATGGTCACGCCGGGGACGGTTTACGATTACGACGTCGCGACCGGCGAGATGACCGTGCTCAAGGTGCAGGAAATCCCGTCGGGCTACGATACCGGCAAATATGCGACCCAACGGCTGAAGATACGCGCGCGCGACGGGACCGAGGTGCCGGTGTCGATCGTCTATCCCGCCGGTTTCCCGCGCGACGGCAGCCGCCCGCTCTTCCTCTACGCATACGGCGCCTACGGCTACGCGATCCCACCGGGCTTTTCGACCGGGCGGCTCTCCCTGCTCGACCGTGGCTTCGCCTATGCCATCGCGCACATCCGCGGCGGTGACGATCTCGGCCAGCAATGGTATCACGACGGCAAGCTCGAAAAGCGCACCAACACGTTCAACGACTTTGTCGACGTGGCGAAAGGGCTGATCACCGACGGCTGGACAGCCAAGGGCAAGATCGCGAGCGCGGGCCGCTCGGCGGGCGGTGAACTGATGGGCGCGGTGGTCAATTCCGACCCCGACCTGTGGGGCGCGGTGGTCGCCGACGTGCCGTTCGTCGACGTGCTCAACACGATGCTCGACGAGAGCCTGCCGCTGACGCCAGGCGAATGGCCCGAATGGGGCAACCCGATCGAGGACAAGGCGGCGTTCGAGCTGATTCGCAGCTATTCGCCCTACGACAACGTCACGGCGCAGGCCTATCCGCCGATGTTCATCTCGGGCGGACTCAACGATCCGCGCGTGACCTATTGGGAGCCGGCGAAATGGGCCGCCAAGCTCCGCGCGACCAAGACCGACGACAATGTATTGCTGCTCAAGACCAATATGGGCGCAGGCCACGGCGGCAAGTCGGGCCGGTTCGACAGCCTGTATGAATCGGCCGAAGAACACGCTTTCGTGCTGTGGCAACTCGGCGTGGAAGCGTGATTTGCTGTTCCGCGTGCTGATTGAAGGGTCGGGGATACTGACGGCGAAGGGCGCGGTCGGGTTCTTCGCGACGATGACGGTCGACCAGCCTGAGCAACCGGGTGCGGAGATGTTCGCGCTGCGCGCGATCCGCGAGGAATGGCGCCACGGATTCAGCGCCAACCTGTCCTCGACCAAGCCGAAACTGACGATCGTCGATTGCTGGCGGCCGACGTTCCGCGAACGGTTGCGCAAGGTTCCCGACACGCGCAGCTTTTACGAAGCGGACCAGCGGGGAGAGGTTGCCGCGCGCGCCGCCAATCTGAGCCGTGCCCCGGAGTCCGCCCGGATCTGGACGATCGCCGAGTGACCTTCTCCTATCCCATCACCGCGACCGAGGCCGACATCGACGAACTCGGCCACGTCAACAATGCGGTGTGGGTGAAGTGGATTCAGGACATCGCCGTCGCGCACTGGAACGCGGTCGCAACGCCGGAACAGCGCGAGAGCATGATCTGGGTCGTGACGCGGCACGAGATCGATTATCGCGGCAACGTGGCGGCGGGCGAGACGGTCACCGCCGAGACCTGGGTCAGCGACCCGCCGCAGGGCGCGCGGTTCGACCGGCACGTCAAGTTCACCGGCAGCGACCGCAAGGTGAAGGTGCAGGCCAGGACCACCTGGGCACTGATCGACCGCGCGAGCGGGCGGTTGATGCGCGTGCGCCCGGAGCTGGCCACGCCGTTTCTCGACTGATCAACGCGACAACAATTCGCGCGCACTGCTGCCGGCGGTCGGCACGACGTTGCTGCTCTGCGACAGGAACCAGGCGCCCCCTGCCCGACGCCACACCATGGCGAACCGTACGTCGACCGTCCGCCCGCCGACTGTAAACGGCGCATCGAACATTTCGCTGACGAAACGCCGGGAGCAGCGCATCGACAGATGGGTCACATCCCCTATCCGGGCACCGCCACGCCATAACCGTTGATCGTCGGCTAGCATGGCCCGAATCTGGGCGGGCTTGTCGTAGGTTTCGGCCAAGTCGCTCCCGTAAATCGCCGCCCCGCCGGGATCGAGCATCGCCATTACGGTGCCGGCATCCCCGCGCGCGTATGCGTCGAGGAAAATGCGGGTCTGTTTTATCGGAGTCTTTGCGCCCGCCCGATCAGGCGCCGGGCATCCCATGAGCGAAACAGCGGAAACCATCACCGCCGGCGCTAACATTGACGTTCCTCCCGAACTGTATTATTAGTATAATACAGTTCGGGAAAGAGTGTCAATTGCCCTCGCGCTTCACTTGGGCGATCGCCGTCCGGCTTTGCCGCGCCCAGGTCTCGCGCCCGGTCAGGAACGCTTTCCACCCCAGCACCGCGCCCCAGTGGCGGAACAGCTGGAAACTGAACGGTTCGAGCACCGCCGCCGCCAGCGCGGGGCCGAAGCGCAAGCCCCTGGTCTGGCCGGTCCAGCGCGAATAGAGGCTGAGCGAGGCGAGGTGGAACGTCAGGTCCACCACGATCTTGGTCAGCATGATGATCAGGATGGGCAGCACGATGTGCAATCGCCCGCTGAACAGCACGACGAGCAGGATCACGAACGCGGTCAGCCCGAAGATCGGCTGGACGGTGTCGGCGGCCTTGACCGGCAGCATCGCGGTGCCGAGCTTTCCGAAACGGCGGTTGCCCACCATGTCGCGGTTCCAGTGCTGCGTCTGCAGGAACCCACCGAACCAGCGGCGGCGCTGGCGCAGAAACGCCGGCAAGGTCGCGGGGGCATCGGTACTCGCGAGCGCGCCGCCGACCACCCGCACTTTCCAGTCCCGACCGGTATCGTGCGCGAATCGGTGGAGGCGGTGGATCAGCTCGTAATCCTCGACCAGGCAATCGGGGTCGAACCCCCCGACCTCGATCACGGCTTTCGTCCGGAATGCCGCGAACGCGCCCGATACGAGCAACAACCCGTTGAGACGTTCCCACGCGTAGCGCGACAAGAAGTTGCGGACGTACTCGTAGGTCTGGAACCATTCGAACAGCCGCCCCGACAGGCTCGGCCCACACATCGGCCGGATCACGCCGGTCGCCGCGACCAGTTCGGGCTCGGCGGCGAAGGCCGAGCGCATCGCGGCGATCGCGCCGGACTCCAACAGCGTGTCGGCATCGACCGTGACGACGATATCCTGCGGCACATGGAGCAACGCGGCATTGAGCGCGCGCGCCTTGCCGCCATGGGGCAAGCGCAGCCAGCGAAGCGACGGCAGGCCCGGGGCCGGCGCGCTGATCGACCCCACTTCTGGCGGCAATAGGCCGTATCGCGCGAGCGCGTCGGGCGTGGCGTCGTCCGACCCGTCATCAGCGATCAGGATCAGATCGGGCGCCCCCTCCTGCGCCGCGAGCCGGTCGATCGTGACGTCGATCACCGCCGCTTCGTTGTGCGCGGCGACGATGACCGCGAGGCTGGCGGTCGCGCCGTTCGACTTTGACCGCCCTGCCCCATGCCGCAGCGGCCAGATCTCGATCGCGGTGAAGATCAGCAGCGCGGTGTCGTAGAGGATGTAGGCGACTCCGACCGACCAGACCAGGATGCCCTGACGCAGGAACGCCTGAACCACCAGCGCGACGAACGCCACATACACCAACGCCGTGATCGTGCGGCTCGGCCAGCCGGCGAGGCGCGGGTTCAGCCGGGGCGATTGCCTCGCGAAGGTCCGGGCGAGCACATCGGCCGCCGTGAGCTGGAGCATTTAAGGCCTGTATCCGGGGAGGCGCGAAGCCTATTAGCGTTCGTTACGTGGCCGAACTAGCCTGAACGCGAGATGACGAGGAGCGGGATTTGGAAACGCAGCGTTACACGAAAGTCGCGATTTTCTTCCATTGGGTGGTTGCGCTCGGCGTCATCGCCAACATCGCGCTCGCCTGGGTGTGGCCGCTCGGCGATCATAACGACGCGATCGCCGAATATGTCCGGCCGATGATCGACACGCACAAGTCGATTGGCGTGACGGTGCTCGGCCTCGCCATCCTGCGGCTCCTGTGGCGGCTGGGACACAAGCCGCCGCCCTATCCCGCCAGCTACAAGCCGTGGGAGGCCAGGCTGTCGCATCTGGTTCACTGGGGGTTGTATTTCGTGATCTTCGCGATGCCGATCACCGGCTGGGTGATGGATTCGGCGTGGAAGGATGCGGCGACGCATCCGATGGCCTATTTCGGCGCGTTCGAATGGCCGCGGCTGAGCTTCATCATGAACCTACCGCCCGAAACCAGGGAATGGGTGCATTCGACCTTCGGCGAAGCGCACGAGCTGATCGCCAAGCTTGTCTATCTGCTGGTCGTTCTCCATCTTGCCGGCGCGCTCAAGCATCAGTTCCAAGGCGACGCCGAACTGCAACGGATGGGCGTCGGGAACTGATGGTATTGACCGCAAGTCACGGGAAGCAAGCCAGAGGCGGCGCGCCTAAATCGCTGGTCACAGCGACGAAGGACTCCGCCATGCCCTATGCCTACATCATCCATCCTACGCCGGTCGGCAAGCTCAAGCTGGTCGCCAGCGACGAGGCGCTCGCCGCGATCCTGTGGGAGAATGACCGCGAGGACCGCGTGAGGCTGGGCGCGATGGCCGAGCAGCCCGATCATCCGGTGCTGGCCGAAGCCAGGCGCCAGCTCGACGAGTATTTCGCGGGAACGCGGACCCGGTTCGACCTTCCGCTCGACTTTCTCGGCACTGATTTTCAGAAAAAAGTGTGGGCGGCGTTGCTCACCATCCCCGCGGGCGAGACGCGCAGCTATGCCGAGATAGCCGCGCAGATCGGACGCCCGGCCGCGTGCCGGGCGGTCGGCGCGGCGAACGGCAAGAACCCGATCTCGATTGTCGCGCCATGCCATCGCGTCATCGGCAGCGACGGTTCGCTGACCGGCTTTGCCGGCGGACTGGAAGGGAAAAAGTTCCTGCTCGAACTCGAGCAGCGCGCTTA